>JALYXG010000292.1 GCA_030947205.1 Chloroflexota bacterium | reverse complement strand
AGTCCTTCATCCGGCTGTTGCCGATGCCGAGCGAGACCATCGCCTCCCATTTCTCCGCCACGACCGTCTCCCGGGGGTATGCACGCAGGCGTGGCGCGGGGAACGGCAGGAGCGTGGGATAGTCCACTTCCGCGGCGGGCGGCGTGATCGCGTCGCCGAAGCCGACATCGATCTGCACGTCGGTGTGGGCGTTGCCGAGACGGGCGGGGATATGGATCCGGAGGCCGCCGTACCCTTCTTCATCGCGGATGGTCGCCGCAGTGAGCGCTTCGGAGAGGATCATCAGCCCGTCATCCTCGACTACGACGGCGCACACCTCGCGGAACGTCGCGATGACGGCATCCGGATCGCTCGGGCCGAACCCCGCGAGGTCGATGTCCCGCGTGGCGCGATAGGGCTGCGCCGCCCAGATGGCGAAGAGTGACGCGCCCTTCAGGACGAAACGGTCGCGGTGCGGGGAAAGAGAGAGCCGGTAGAGGAAGCGCTCGACAGCGAAGCGGTTGAGCAGGAAGTTGAAATCCTCGCCCTGCGCGCGGGCGCGCCGCAGGAGTCGGTCGCGCACGGACTGCGCCATGGTCGCGCTCACGCCTGCACCGCCTCGAGGTAGGGGCGCATCACGTTCGTTACACGGTCCACCTCCGCCGCCCGCCAGAGATCGTCGGCCGTCGCGCGTCTGCCGTGCCACGTATCGGTGAGGGCCTCGATCGCCACGTCGAGGCCGATCTTGTTGCGGTACTTGAAGCAGTCTGCCACCGTCTTGGCGACGCTGTACACCCGCACGTCCTGGCCCTCGATGAGATGGTGTTCCACCCCCGTCGTGCGCGCGGTGCCGCCGAAGCGGACAATCCGGAGCGGCGGGTACGGGACCTGCGGCAGGCGGGCCTTTGGATCGATCGCCAGCCAGACCTCACGCGGCACCTGCGTCGTCAGATCATGGAAGCGCAACGCCGATAGGAGGCAGACGACGCCGGAGGGCACGCGCAGGCACGCCTCTACTAGCGTGTGCATTTCGGTGATGTCGGTGCCGTTCGCGAGTTCGTAGATACCCCAGGCGACGCGCGTGAGAACCCCGCGCGCGGTGAGCCGCTGGAGATATGCAGGGGCGATGCCCTGTTCGCGCAGGATGCGCGCGGTCACGATCCCTTGCCGCCGCGCGAGGGCGACGACTTCGTCAGTTCGTGTCGAGGGCATCCCGCCTCCGTGTGTTACAAATCGTCGGTACTTGCCAATATCTACCGACATCTTATAACAGATGATACCGCTCCAACCAACACATGAGTTGGCAGGAGCGTTTGGGAAGCTAAAGTGTTTCGGGGATATGTTTCCCCCCCTCCCTGTCTCCTATCCGGCCTTATACGACAACTCCCTTGCACAACCAAGCTACCGCGATCAGTTTATCGGGAGAACTTCGAGCAGCGAATCAAGTACCGGTCGGATTTCACCAGTCATAAGATCCAAGCCATTTTCGGGTATCGTTATACCGTCACGTTGCTGATCGATTTCACCCATGATCCATGCACATTGTACCGCACCTAGTCCTCTGACACCGATGATTTGCAACACTGTGAAGGAGCCGGTATCGTGGAAGCGCCGCGACGCGTAGCGGCATTCTCGTCTCCGGAGGTGTGCCATGCGCCAGAAGATCCATCGCGTCTTCCTCACCGATGATGATCGCGCCGTCCTCTATCGACTCCTCGCTGGCGGCACCGCTCCCGCCCGTCAACTCACCCATGCCCGCATCCTCCTCAAAACCGACGAGGGGCTGGACGGTCCGGCGTGGACGGATACCGCCATCGCCGACGCACTGGAGATCGACCGTGCTACGGTCGGGCGCGTGCGTCGCCAGTTCGTCCTTGGAGGGCGGGGGGCGGCCTTGCGCCATCGTCCGCCGCGCGCCACCAAGCCGCGCACTCTCTCCGGCGCCGATGAGGCGCACCTGATCGCCCTTGCCTGTAGCGCCCCGCCCATCGGGCGCGAGCGGTGGAGCGTGCGTCTGTTGGCAGCGCAGTTCGTCACGGTCGAGGAGGGCGCCCGCGTCTCACGCGAGTTGGTGCGGCGCACTTTGAAAAAAGCGCGCTCAAGCCGTGGTTGAAAGAATGCTGGTGCATCCCACCGAAGCAGAGCGCCGCCTTCGTTGCGTGTATGGAGAACGTGCTCGACGTCTACACTCGTCCGTATGCTCCCCGGTTCCCGCAGGTCTGCAGGGATGAGACGCACACCCAACTCCTGGGCGAAGTGCGTGCGCCGCTGCCACCCGCGTCCGGACATCCCGCCTGCAACGATCCCGAGTACGTGCGCCACGGGGTCGCCAATCTCTTCCTCACCTGCGAGCCGTTGCGCGGTTGGCGACAGGTCACCGTCACCGAACGGCGCACTGCGGTGGACTGGGCGCACTGCATACGCGAGATGGTCGATGTGCACTATCCCGATGCCGAAAGAATCGTGCTGGTGCTGGATCAACTGAACAC
>JALYXG010000271.1 GCA_030947205.1 Chloroflexota bacterium | reverse complement strand
GCTCGATGCGTTTGTAACGGTGCTGGGCATAACAGTGAGAACCGGAGTCGAACCGGGCCAGCCGCCCAAGCCTTACCATGCAACTTTGGCAGTTGCCGCCTTGTGTTCGCCGCTGCTTCTGCTTAGTTACCTGCTCGCGCTATCCCCTCATTGTTCCAAGAGATCGGTTGTCCAGTTGGTCGCTTGAATTGCCGTATCGAGTTCGCGGAGGTCGCGTGCCAGTGTATCAATCTGCTGCCGCAATGCAGAGATGTCAATCGTCGGCAAACGACGAATTTCGGCACGACCATAGCGGGCAACGGGCGTTGCCGCCGTATCTGCCGCGCTACGAAGCACGCTGATGCGCAGTGTGAGGCTGTCACGCCGGGCCAAGGCGTCGGTAACAGTTTGTCCGCTCCCCAGCTGTGCATTTAGATTCGTGCGGTTGATTTGCGCGATCAGTGTACCGAGTTGTGTGAGTAATGCATCCAATTCCGTAAACAGCGCTTGCGGGTCTTCCGGCGGCTGTTCGCCTTCCTGAACCATCACACTTGCCTGCAATCGGGCGCGCAACTGCTCAACCCGCTTCTGAATGTCGGCACGCAGGATCAGCGCTTCGCTGAGTTTCATCGTGTTCCCTCCCGCAGATTGTGGTTCAGTGCTATGACGCTTCACCGATACTGAACACCGCGCTTATCGGGATCATCAGTTCCACGAAGACGGCCGAGGTGAGCGTGTCACCGGCGCGGGCGAGGGTGATCTGGCGGTACAAACCGTCGCGCGGTTCACTGTGCCGTTCAACGATCTCGGCGGCGAGGTCTATCAGCCATGCCTCGGCAATTCCTGCCGCCGCATAGCGCGGAAACTTTATTCCTCGGTCGTACGCGAGTGATGAATCCGCGACCTCGATCACCAGCAGGACATCGGCGGGCGTTGGCAGCGTATCCGTATTGTTCTGGCGACGCAATGCGGCGAGATCGGGGAGTGGCATGCTATCGTCGTCCAGACGGATCGGATTCTGCACACTGATAATCGCGGCATGACCGATCATCGTCCAGAGCAGATCATTCAAGGCATTAACTGCATGAACGTGACGGGCGCCAATCGGACTCATACGATACAGCTCCCCACCGAACAGTTCGACACGCTCATTTTCCGACAGGATGCCCGTCTCGATCATGCGCTCGTATTCTGTTACGGTAAAGGTACGGTGCAGTGTTGGTGCGGCCATTGTTTCTACGCTCCTCATGGCTGCCATGCATTCTGTGTCCCGATACCGGCATTTTATCACGCGCTCGAACCGTGGATGTGGACGACCAGCCAGCGATCCCAACGCCAGTTGAGGACAAAGGTGCGCCTGCCGAATGGCTCGTCGCGCAGGTGGAAGGTAACAACGGCGACATCGCCGAACTGCTGCGTCTGCATGTCGGACTGCGTGCGGACAACTTCGCTGCCGCCCATCGCACGGACGGCGGCAATCGTCGCGGCGAACTGCGCGCGGATGCCCGCCTTGTCGAGGCGGGTCAGATACGCGGCGGCGGGCCAAAACGCGGTCACGTCCTCCGCGATGTGCGCCATCATCGCGTCGAGGTCCATGCGGCGGAAAGCGCGGCTGAAAGCGAGCAGCGTTTCTTCGGGGGTCATCTCATCGGCGGGCATCGGCGCGGCACTCCCTTCTGATGGCGTCACATTCGTCTTATGCGGTCGGGTCGCGGCGCATCGCCCAGACGTGGACGGCGCTGTCGGGCACATCGCCTTCCGCGACGACCCGGAAACCCTGTCGCTCGTAGAACGGCACAGTGCGCGCCTTCAGGGTATCGAGGTAGGCCGGCACGCCCCCGTCGGCGATGCGTGCGAGCATCGGCCGGATCAGCGCGCCACCGACCCCCTGCCCCTGCCGCTCCGGCTCGACGCCGAGGAAGGAGAGCCGCCAGTGCGGCCCCGGCATCTCCTGCGCGTGGATGATCTCCAGATAAGTCGTCAGGTTGATGATCCGTTCCATCACCACGTCCCCAAGTTCCTGCGCCGCCTCGCCGATGCCCGCCTGTCCCATCCCCTCGTTCGTCGGGGTTGTGCCACCAGGCGGCAGCCAGAGCGCGACGGCATCGGCATTCTCGGTGGTATGCGCCTCGCCATGCGCGAGCGCGTAGCGGATGAGCGTGGCGAAGAGGAATGGTAAACCGCGCGACCGCGCGACCATCTCCGGGATCATGTACGCGGTGCCGGCATCCTCCTGAAACGCGCGCGACAGCACGACCGCCGCTGCGCCCGTCTGCGATTCGACGAGCCGGACGGGTGCAGCCATTGACGCCATCGTGCCCTCCCTTCTGGTGTACCGACGGTGCACAATCGCAAGCATCGCCGCTTTCCTCGCCACACGCAAGCCGATGCTTACGGTATTGAGATACAACCCGGTTTCCCGTTGGGGGCGGGCTGAAAACCGCCCCCACCATCTTTTGCTCATTGCTCGTCACTCATTGCTCGGGTATCGTGCGGCCATGACTAGTCGCGCGAAAGAAAACAAGAAGGAGCCGCACGCCGTGCCGCAGGTCGAATATGCCGAGATCGCTTTACCGGACTTTGGACCGCCGCAGATGGAGCCGGAAATTCCCGTCGCCACCTACGCGGCGCGGCTGCGCGAGACGCGGGAGCGGGCCGCCTACTCCGGCTACGACGCGCTGCTCGTCTACGGCGACCGCGAGCACCTCGCCAACATCGCCTATCTAACGGGATATGACCCCCGCTTCGAGGAGGCGTTGCTGATCCTCGCGCCGGGCCACGCGCCGACGCTGCTCATCGGCAACGAAGGGATGGCCTACGCCGCCCTCGGCCCCGTGCCGACGGAGAAGGTGCTCTACCAGAGTTTCAGCCTGCCGGGGCAGCC
>JALYXG010000218.1 GCA_030947205.1 Chloroflexota bacterium | reverse complement strand
GCCGAGGAGTGCGACCGAGCGCCGCGTCTTCACAAATCCTCGCCCGGAATCCCACGTCCCTACTGATAGCAGTATACCTTAAAATGCGGATGGAGGAAAGGTGCGAACGTACGCACCTAAACGCCACTTCAAACGAACATGCGTTCGCGGAAATGATCGGAGAATTTCGCGTCCGGGAACATCCGTAGCGCTCATGATGTTGGATTGACAGCAGGTGAGCGCGCGGCGTATTCTCGCGCGATAGTCGAAAGGCCCCTTTGACCGGGCAGCGCGCGCGGTGGGCCGCTTCGAGGAGGAGACCGAACGTGGAAAGCAACGGAAAAATCAAAGTCGCTATTATCGGCGTCGGCAACTGTGCGTCGTCGCTCGTGCAGGGCGTCGAGTTCTACAAGAATACCTCGGACGAGACGCATATCCCCGGTCTGATGCACACTAACCTCGGCGGCTATCACATCCGCGATATCGAGTTCACGGCGGCGTTCGATGTGAACGTCACCAAGGTCGGCAAGGACCTCTCGGAGGCGATCTGGGCCGACCCGAACAACACGATCAAGTTCTCGGACGTGCCGCACCTCGGCGTGCGTGTCCATCGCGGTATGACGCACGACGGCATCGGCAAGTATCTGGCGGAGGTGATTACCAAAGCGCCCGGCCCGACCGCCGACATCACTGGTATCCTCAAGAGCACCGGCACGCAGGTCGTCGTTAACTACCTGCCGGTCGGCTCCGAACTGGCGACGAAGTGGTATGTCGAGCAGATTCTGAACGCGGGCTGCGCCTTCGTGAATTGCATCCCCGTTTTCATCGCCCGCGAGGACTATTGGCAAAAGCGGTTCATGAACAAGGGGCTGCCGATCATTGGCGACGACATCAAGTCGCAGGTTGGTGCGACGATCACGCACCGCGTTCTGACGCGGCTGTTCGAGGATCGCGGCGTTCGCATTGACCGGATGTATCAGTTGAACTTCGGCGGTAACACCGACTTCCTCAATATGCTCGAACGCGACCGGTTGGAGTCCAAGAAAATCTCCAAGACGAACTCAGTCACGAGTCAGCTGCCGTACGAGATTGCGCCGGGAAACGTCCACGTCGGCCCATCGGACTACGTGCCGTGGCTGACCGACCGCAAGTGGGCGAATATCCGCATCGAGGGGACGACCTTCGGTGACGTGCCGATCTCGCTCGAATTGAAACTGGAAGTCTGGGACAGCCCGAACTCGGCCGGTGTCGTAATTGATGCAATCCGCTGCGCCCGCCTCGCCCTCGATCACGGGTTGAGCGGCGCACTGACTGGCCCGTCCTCCTACTTCATGAAGTCGCCGCCCGTGCAGGTGACGGACGATCAGGCGCGGCAGGACACGGAGACGTTCATTCAGGCCTACGCCCGTGACGCTGCGATCCCGAAGCGTGTCGGTAAAGCCGTACCGACGACTAGTAACGAGTAGTTCGTGATGCTTCGTAGGGACGGTTCGCGAACCGCCCCTACCCAATTGTTTCTTTATTGGTCGGTTCGTGCCGCCTCCGTACTCCTGAGTATCATTCCGATACGCCTTTCCTACGCCCTCGCGGGGGCGATCGGGGAGGCGTACTGCATAGTGCGCCCATCGCACGCGCGCTGGGCGGCATACAACCTCAGCCGCGTGCTGAACGAGCCGGAAACATCGCCGTATGTGCGCAAGATCGCGCGGCAATCATTCGGCAATTACGCGCGCGTGCTGGTGGATTTCTTCGTCCTACCGTACGTCGCGCATACCGACATCAACGCCCATGCGAGCGTTACCGGCACCGAACATCTCGCGCGTGCAGCCGCCGAAGGGCGCGGCTTTATTGTCGCGACCGGGCATATGGGGTCGTGGGATCGGGCCGGGGCGGTTTTTACCGGGTTCGGATACAAAGCAACGGTGCTCGTGGATACTTTTTCCCCCCCGGAACTGGACCGTTGGGTGACGCGGATGCGGCGAAAGTTTAAAATGAACGCGGTCGCTGTCGAGAAGCCCGGCGCGCTGCGGGAGATGTACCGCGTCCTTCAGCGCGGCGAAGCGCTGGTCATCCTGATTGACACGCCCGATCCGCGCGGTATCCCCGTGACATTCTTCGGTGAACAAACGACCTTTCCGGCCGGCGTCGCGCAACTCGCGATGCGGACCGGCTGCCCGGTTCTCGTCTCGGGACTTTTCCGCCGACCCGATATGGTGACGTACGACGGCTACTGCGATCTCGTCTCGCTAGGAACATCCGACCCGAATCCGCCCACCGATGTGGAAACGCTGACGCAGCGGATCGCGACCGTACTGGAGCGCGGCATCGTTGCGCATCCCGCCCAATGGTACATGTTCCGTCCGATGTGGCCGGTGAGAAGTTCGGAGTTCGAGGTTTAGGGTCATGCATGATTCTTACTGCGAACTCCGAACCTCGAATCCCGAACATCCCACTCATTGCTCATTGGGCCGACTTCGTTACAATAGCGGTGGGGAGCGATGCGTGGGGAGTGTCGCGAAGGAAGGCGGACGGAAGGGTGCTGTACCGCTATTATCTGTTTTGTGAGTGGCTCGCGTCATGGTTGCCCAAGCGGGCCGGCTA
>JALYXG010000152.1 GCA_030947205.1 Chloroflexota bacterium | reverse complement strand
GGGCGTGGGAACATTCCTCCTGGTACGGCTGTTGCTGGGATAGGGCGTCCACGCGGCGGCAATCGCGCCATCGCGTTCCTTCCACCAATCCCCATTGCGGGTAGATAGCGCAGGCCATCATGAGCACCCTCACCACCACCCTCGCGCAGATGAATTTCCCGACCAGAGTGACCCTCGCGGCGGGCTACGCGCTCGCCGTACCGCCGTTTCTCGCCATCGTGCCCGCGCTCCGCAACCCAGTGGGGCGCACGCGCTTCCTCGGCATCCCGCACCGCCTCGTCCTCGCATCGGCGTTGTTCGGCGCGGGTTGCGTGACGTCCGCGTGGTTCGCGGCGGGCTACCGCGCCCAGAACGCCGTCAATGTCGGCTGGCTCGTCGCCTGCACGACCATCTGGCTCCGTTCCGAAAACAAACTCCGCCTCCAGCAAGGAGGAACGGAAACCGATTGAAACGCAGAGACGCAGAGGACGCAAAGAGAGAAACGAGAATAGGTATACGGGAGCCACAACGATCTCTATAGTAGAGATGTGACGACGTTTCCATTCTTTTTGTTCCCTCTGTGTTCGCTGCGTCTCTGCGGTTCAGTCGGTTTGTCAGTTCTGCCGGGAAGGGTGCAGCGCGATGCGGTGGGTACGGGCGCGGAAGGTACAGAACGCGCTGGTCTTCGTCGCCGTATTTGCAGTCGCGCTCGCCTTCGGGGTCGGATCGAGCCGACCGAGCGGGCCGACGCGCATTACTGTGCTGCCGGTGGGCGACGCGATCACCTATCTGATTGAGGACGATGACGGGCGGCGGATCATCGTCGGCGGTGGTGGGACGGACGCGGCGTTGCGGGCATTCAGCGAGCGGACACGGCCATGGGAGCGGCGCATAGACATGCTCATCCTGCCGCCGCCCTTCCGCGACCACCTGCCGGGCGCGACGGAACTCGTGCGGCGGGCGGATGTCGGCAGAGTCGTCGAACTCGGTGGCCCCGGCGCCAAGCCATCCCCGCGCTACGATCCGTGGCAACTCGCCACCCTCGACCGGGGGCACATCCCCGAACGGCTGTGGGGCCACGCGACGATTCCCCTCGCACATGGCACGACGCTCGACCTGATCGCCCCCGAAGCGCCGGACGGTATCCCGTTGAAACTGCCCGCAAGAGCGCCGAAGCCCTCCGGTAGCGGCAGCGCCCGCACTCCGCAACCACCCGCCGATCCTGAAATCGGCGCGGCCCCTGGCGGCTATCTGCGCCTCTCGAATGGCGCAACGACGCTCCTCGTCGCCCTCGGCGCGCCGGACGCGACCCTCCCCGGCTTCGCGCGGCTGATCGGCCCGACGCTCTTTGTCGCCCCATTCTTCTCCGCGCTCCCGACGCTCACGGGATATGTTCGTCCATGGGCGCTCGTTACCCTCTTCAGCGGCACGGAGCCTGATGCGACGACCCTGCCTACCCGCACGCTGACTGTGCCACAAGGCCAGGCGTTCACGATGCTGCTCGATCCGCACGGCGTCCGCATCCAGAACATCCCCGACGCCCCGGCCTGGGCCGCGCGTGCGTGACATCGGGCGAAAGCAAATGAAGGAGGAGGATTGAGCATCAGCCTCACGGTCTATCTGCTTGGCGGGTTGACGATGTTCCTGACAGCGACGCTCGGCGGTGTCACCGGATTCGGCGCGTCGCTTCTTTCGACACCGGCGCTACTGCTGCTCGGGCTACCGCTGCGCTGGATCGTGGTAATCAACCTCGCGACGGTGCTTATCACGCGGGGAGTGACGGCGGTGCGCCTGCGCCAGTACCTCTCGCTACGCCGACCTGCCCTGCTCGTCCTCGGCAGCGTCCCCGGTTTGTATTGCGGGACGGTACTGCTCGGCTGGGTGGACGTTCCGTTCCTCAAGCGGTTCGCCGGGATCACGATCGTCCTCGCGACGCTCCTTCAAATCCGCGCGATGAACCGCCCGCCGCCGCCCCGGATTCCGGGCGCACCGCTCGTCGCCGGGTGGCTGGGCGGCGTACTCGGCGCGACGACCTCGTTCAATGGCATCCCGCCCGCGTTGCTGCTGGCGCGCGACCGCTCCGCTCCCCGGAACTTCCAGGCCGATCTCGCCCTGTACTTCGCCTGCTCCAACGCCATCGGGCTTGCGCTGCTCGCCGCGCGCGGTCTCTTCGTGCCGCGCGCACTCGTCCCGACCGCACTCGTCTGGCTGCCGGGCGCGCTCCTCGGCAATACGATCGGCACCATGCTCGGCGGTCGCCTGCCGGATCGCCTGTTCTTGTATCTCGCCTTCGCCCTCGCCACCGTCGCGGGCTGCATCACGGCGTTGACCGCATAACAGACATTCGGAGTTCGGGGCGGTGCATCCCGCAGTGGTCGCCGGGCTGATTGACGGCGCATCCCGCCGGATGATACAAGTCTCGCGAGTTATTAACCGCATAGATAGCGCTACGTTTGGCTCTCCAGGCATCGGATAGCATACGCATCGCTGGCGATGCGAATCGCGACCCGGAGACCGTGAGGAGACGGAAGTGAATCAGCAACCGAACGAAACGATCAACGGTCGAGGCTACTCCCGGCGCGCATTCCTCGGCGGCGTGAGCGCCAGCGCGACGGCGGCCATCCTCGCGGCCTGCGGCGGCGGCACGGCGACGGACACGCCGAAGGACGCCGGCACGACCGTACCGACGACGGCAGCGGGCAGCGTGGCGACCACCGTCAGTGGCTCGGCAGCGGCGGCCACCAGACCCGCGAGTAGTGTGACCGGCACGACCGCCGCCAGCGCGCCGACAGCCGTGTCGCCTACGGTGGCGAGTGCGGTGGCTACCGGGCAGGGCAAGCCGGGCGGCAGCATCCTCATCGGTACGCTCGGCGAGGCAAGTTCGATCAACCCCTTCATCAACAGCGACGCCGAGGGGAGTTGGCGCGTCAAGATGCTCTTCGATCAGCTCGTGCGCCTCAAGCCGGACACCTTCGAGCCGAAGGCGGGCTTGGCGAAGTCGTGGAAGATTGACGGCCTCACCTTCACCTTCACCTTGCA
This sequence comes from Chloroflexota bacterium, assembly GCA_030947205.1. Classification (GTDB taxonomy): domain Bacteria; phylum Chloroflexota; class Chloroflexia; order Thermomicrobiales; family JALYUS01; genus JALYUS01. The sequence goes on along the minus strand of JALYXG010000152.1, from coordinate 1,287 downwards.
GGACAGCGCAAAATTCAGCGACGGCACTGATCTGACGGCGGACGATGTCGCCTTTACGATGAAGGGGATGCTCGCCAAGGCGACCGCCAGCCCGCAGCAGCCGAAATTGATCTCGATTCAGGGCGCGAAGGAGTACGCGGACGGCTCCGCGCCCGACGTGGCGGGGATCAAAGTCGTGGACACCAAAACACTCGCCGTCACGCTTGCCCAGCCGGACGCCTCGTTCCTGCTCAACATGCGCTTCGTCAGCCCCGTCCCGAAGAAGATGTTGGACGGCAAGGACCTCTCGAAGTCCTCCAAGGAGCCGTTCTTCCAGAAACCGGTCGGCGCGGGGCCGTTCGTCTTCGTCTCGTGGCAGGTGGGTGGCGACTTCGTCGCCCAGCGCAACCCGAACTACTACCAGAAGGGCCTCCCGTACCTCGATAAATTCACGCATCGGACGATCCCGGACGCGCAAAGCCTCGTCAACTCGCTGTTGTCGGGCGATATAGACGCCTCGATCTACCCCAGCCCGGCGGGCGCGGACAAGTTGAAGGCGAACAAGGACCTCAACGTCCTCGTCCCGCCCTTTACCTCGCCGGACGGCTGGTACTTCAACGCGAAGAACCCATATCTGGCGAAAAAGGAAGTCCGCCAGGCGGTCGCCTACGCGCTCGACATGACGCAGTTCGCGAAGGACTCGCTGTACGACCTTGGCAAGCCGGGCATCGGCCCGATCGCCCCCGGCAACTTCGCCTTCGACAAGGATTTGAAGCCGTACGCATACGACCTCGATAAGGCGAAGGCGCTGATCAAGCAGGCGGGCACGCCACCGGCGGATATTTCGTTCATCACCAACAAGGGCAATGTGCTGCGCGAGGACTTCCTCACCTACACCCAGTCCCAACTGGACAAGATCGGCTGGAAGATCAAGCCGGAGGCGATTGAGTTCGCGACGCTGATTGACCGGGTGCTGAAAAAAGACTTCGATGTCGAGGGCGTCAACTCGGTCGGCACGACGGTTGACCCCGGCGAACTGTACGACCAGTTCACGACCGGTACGGCGCGCAACTACGGCAACTACAGCAATCAGCAACTCGATCCCCTGCTCAAACAAGTGAAGCAGGAACTCGACCCGCAGAAGCAATTGCCGCTTTACAAGCAGATCCAGGCGATCATCATGGAGGACGTGCCCTTCCACTTCGCGTGGTACCGCCCGTACCTGCACGTCGCCAAAAAGAAGTTCGCGGGGTATGTGGACAGCGCGGATACCGGCGGCATGTTCTACGAACTCGAACAGTGGTACGT
>JALYXG010000129.1 GCA_030947205.1 Chloroflexota bacterium | reverse complement strand
ATGTACGCGTTGTTTCGCTGGCGACGCAGGCAGCGGAGGCGGAGCGCAAAGGGACGCGCAACGCCAGTATCACGATTGACACGATCCGCGACCTCAAAGACGAGGCGTACCAGCGGCCCAATGAAGGGCGCAAACGGGTCTACCTGATCGCGGAGGCGGAAGCGCTCAATGATGCGTCGGTCTCGGCGCTCCTGAAGGTGCTCGAAGAGCCGCCCGCGCATGTCCTCTTTCTGCTCGTCGCACCGAGCGCCGACGCCGTCTTGCCGACGATCCGCTCGCGTTGCCAGCCAGTGGCGATGCATGCCTTGCCGCGTGCGGTGGTGGCGGAGTGGCTGGTGGCGGAGCACGGTGCGGACGCGGAAACGGCGGCGCGGTTGGCGGCGCTGGCGGGCGGCAGGCCCGGCATGGCAGTGGCACTGCTCGCGGAGCCGGAGCAGGTGGCGGGGAGTGAGAGCGTTGAGACATTTCTCACGATGGTGGAAGCGGGCGGCATTGCGCCGTTCCGGGCGATTGACGTGCTGGAAAAGCGCTGGAAAACAGGCGGCGACGAGCGTGTCGCCGTGATGACGGAACTTGATACCTGGTTAGGGTGTTGGCGCGATGCACTGCTCATCGCGGTCGGTCAGCGTGATCTCGTCACGCACCGGGCACGGATGGCGCGGCTGGAAAACCTCGCCGTGCGGCCATTACCCGCCCTCTTCGCCGCGCTCGCGTCGGTGGAAGAGGCGGTGGTCCGGCTCGATCGCAATGTCAATCCCCGCCTGGCACTGGAAGCGATGGTGATTTCATGGCAAAGATAGGCACACGAACGGGCGATACCTGGACACCGGTCGCACCCGAGGCGTATCGGAAGAAGCGCTGCGGCGGCGGTTCCTGCGGCAGCCACGGCGGTACGAGCGGCGGCGGTTGCGGCCACAAGAGCGCGGATGGCGCGGACAGTTGCGGCGATTGCCACTCGTGCCCCGTCTCCTCGATGACCGAGATGGACCGCGAGAATGTCCACCGCGCACTGATGAAGGCGGGCTACGCGGGCGACCGTGACCATGTCCCGCAGTTACCGGATGATTGGGAAAGCGACACGAGCGACGGGAGCGCCGCGCCGGAAGCGACCGGTGGCATGACGCGCGACACGATGGACACCTCCACGCACATGAGCGTCGAGGATGTGGAAGCGACGGGCGGCCCCGGTGGGACGCAACCCGTAATCGCCGTCCGCTTCCCGGACAGCGGCAAACTGTATTACTTCGATCCTGTGGACCTCGATCCACGCGTCGGCGAGTGGGTCGTCGTGGAAACGCCGCGCGGCCGGGACGCGGCGAAGGTGCTCGTCGCGCGCCATCAGGTCGTGCTGAACAAGAACGCCGAGGCGCTCAAGCCGGTTATCCGCATGATTACGCCGGAGGAACTGGCGCGCATGGAGCAGCTTGGGGACGAGGCGGCACGCGCCCTGCGCATCTGTGCGGAGAAGGTCGAGGACGCGCGCCTGCCGATGAAACTCGTCACGGCGGAATACTCCTTCGATGCCTCGCGCATCACCTTTTACTTCATTTCCGAGAGCCGCGTGGACTTCCGCAACCTCGTGCGTGACCTCGCCTCCGAGTTCCGCACGCGGATCGAACTGCGGCAGGTTGGTGCGCGGGACGAGGCGCGATTGCTCGGCGGTGTCGGGCGGTGCGGCCTGACGCTCTGCTGCGCGACCTGGCTGCCGGACTACCCGCCAACCACCATCAAGCAGGCAAAGGAGCAGGATTTGCCCCTCAACCCGGCGAAAATCTCCGGTGTCTGCGGGCGGCTTCTCTGCTGCCTCTCGTACGAGTACGACACCTATGTCGCCTTGCGTCGTAACCTGCCGCGCATTGGCCAGCGGTTGCCAACGCCGGAGGGCGAGGGGCGCGTGATCGCCGTGCAGGTCTTGAAGCAGGCAGTGCGCGTCGCGCTCGATGCCGGTGGCACGACCGAAGTAGAGATCGGCGACGCGACGGACCGGCAGTGGCAGGGTGAGGCGATCGTCGCCGATGCGCCGCCGATCCCCGACCGCTTCGCCAGTGGTGGCGACGGCGCGCCGCAGACCGCGACGACCGCGCAGAGCCAGCCGCGTGAGCGCGCGCCCGGCCCGATGCGCGGCGGCAACGCAGATCGTCGCTCCGGCAGCACGGGGAGCGATCGCACCGGCGGCCCGTCCGCCCAGCAAGGCCCGCCGCCCGCCGCGATGGGCCCGGTGGGCACGAGCGGCCCAACGGGTGCAATCGGTGAAACCGGGCCGGGAACGGTCGCGGCATCCGGCACACCGGACGGTACGCAACCCGCAGAGACGACCGATGAAGCCACCCGGCGCAAGCGGCGGCGCAATCGTGGCCGACGCAAACCACAAGGGTAGGACTAAGGACTAAGGACTAAGGACTAAGCGAGATAGGAACCCCGCTTAGTCCTTAGTCCTAAACCCTATAGTCCTCCCGACCAAAGGGAGGGCGTGTGGAGCGGTGGAAGCGGCCGGTGGGGTGGGAAAGCCTGCTCCCCGCGAGCGCCGAGATGATCCCGATTCCGATGGCGGACGCCGCTCCCGGCGACGGTGACGAGGATACCGCGCTGCCCACGGTCGTCGTGATTGGCGCGGCGGGGTTCGACATCAAGGGGCGCGTGACGAGCGACCGCGTCTTCGAGGGGTCATCCAATGCGGGCGTCCTGACGATAGGCGTCGGTGGCGTCGCGCGCAATATCGCCGAAAACCTCGCCC
>JALYXG010000125.1 GCA_030947205.1 Chloroflexota bacterium | reverse complement strand
GGCGAAGGGGCGATTTATTCCTCGCTCGTCGCGGCGATTGGTTTGGGCGCGATCGCGGCGACGCTCTTTCTCGCGGGCGTCCGGTCGCCGACGATGCGCGGTACGCTGCTCTTCATCAGCGCGGTGGCGAGCGGGATCGCGACGGTGCTGATGTCCATTGCCAGCGTCTGGGTCTTCGCGATGCTCGCGATGTTTGTCGTTGGCGCGTCGCAGGCGCTCTTTATGACGCTGGCGATCACGCTCGTGCAGGAAGCGGTGCCGGACGCACTGCGAGGCCGCGTGACGGGCATCTTCATCATGAGCGCGGGGGGCATCATGTCCTTCGGCAATCTCGCCAACGGCTACCTCGCCGGCCGTTTCGGCGCGTCGCCCGTTCTCGGTTTACCCGCCGTGTTTTTCGTCGTGCTCGTCCTGCTTATCAGCGCCCTCCGCCCGACACTCCGCCGCCTGTACGAAGAAGGGACACTCCCGGCGGATCGTCTGACGCCGGCGGGCGCTATCGCGGGGGATGGCTGAAGCCCATTGCAAGCCTTACCTCTACTGCCCAGAGGGCGCCCGCTCTCTGAGGAATAGGCAGGTGAGTCTGGCGATGGAGAGGGGAAGCAATGAGCAGTGAGCAATGAGTAAGCAATGCGAGGCTCATCGCTCATTACTCATTGCTCATTGCTTCCCCATGTCGAAGACGAGTTCCATCGGCGCCCACCATTCGTCCGGTGTCGCTTCTGGGGCGCGTTCCTGCAAGGTTGCCATCAGGGCGTTCCATTCCGCCGATTGCGGGTCGTCGTTGACGCGCGCGAAGTCCCGTAGCGGTTCGAAGGCGTCGCTTGTCTCGATATACATGAACATCCGCCGCCCGCGCAGGAAAATCTTCATCTCATGTACGCCAACCGCCCGTAGCCGCGCGAGTACGGCGGGCCAGACGGCGCGGTGATACTCCTTGTAGCGGGCAATCTTCTCCGGGTCATCCTGCAGGCAGAGCGTCAAGCCGTACACTTTCATGCCGACCGCTTGATACCCGCGAGAAATGCCCGGACGTGTGGCAGGACGACATCGCTGCGCCGCGATCCCTCGCCGTGGTTGAGACCGGGGAGGGTCACGAATTGGACGTGCTGCTTCCCGGTCGCAGCGCGCGCCGCCTCGTCGTGGATCGGCTGGTCGCGGTCACCCGCGTAGATCAGGACGGGGATGCGCAGGTTCGCCAGCGCTTCGTCGAAACTCGGCGCGTCGCCGCTGGCAATCGTCGCGGCCGCGAGCGCCTCGGAATCGTTGTTGGCGAGCACGCGCGCCCGCATCTGCGGCGGCAGTGGCCCTTCGCGCCGCTCGCCGTCTGCCACGTACTGCGCGATCCCGCCGGAGCGGATCGCCTCGGCGCGCTGCCGCGACTGCGCCGGATCGCGGGCGTAGGGGTGCATGCCGCCGAGGATCAGCGCGTCGAAACGCCCCGGCGCGTACTGGCCGATGGCGTAGCCGATGTGCCCGCCCATCGAGTAACCCCAGAAGATCGCCCGCGCAATGCCCGCGTCGTCGAGGACGGCGAGTACGTCGGCGGCGCGTTTGTCATAGGCGTAGGCGGCGGGGTCGTGCGGCTTGTCGCTCCTGCCGTGGCCGCGCGCGTCGAGCAGGATCAGCTCGTAGTCATTTTTGAGCGCGTCAACATAGCCGCTGTCGCGCCAGCCTTCGAGCGAGCGCGTGAATCCATGCTGGAGGACGAGAGGCGGGCCACTGCCCTCGCGCTCGTAATAGATGCGGGTGCCGTCATTCGTCGCGTAGGGCATCGGGAACCTCCTGATTGCGACTGCAACTCATTCCGGTCGCTACGTCAGCACTGCCTCTCTGGAGGAAGGGTCCGCGACGCCCCGAACTGCGTCGAGTAGCCGTTCGGCGGTGAAAGGAACCGGCAGCGGGAGGACATCCGGTTCGTCCTCGATTTTCTCGCGCTCGGCGGCATCGGGGTTCGCGCTGTACAGGATGACGGGCAACTCCGGTCGGTATGGTGCGACCCGGAGAGATTGCAGGACAAGGGGTGTATGCACATCGAACGCGTCGTCGTCCGCGCCGAGTAGGATGATCCAGGGGCGAACGGTCGGCGCTTCGATCAGGAAGGTGGCACGGGAGCGGAATCCGCGCACCGCGTAGCCCGCCCCGGTCAGCGTTTCGACGACGAAGTCATGCACCACTGCGCGCCCATCAACGACCGCAACCGTCTTCGTTTCCATTGTTCTCCCATCCCCCAGGATAGCCGTATTCACATGATAGGAAATGTTCGCGCAGATTACTCTCCGAGCGTGATGCGATGATAGCACGAGAATGCCGTTCCTGTTGTTCCACGCCGGTGCAGCGGTCAGG
>JALYXG010000092.1 GCA_030947205.1 Chloroflexota bacterium | reverse complement strand
AGGTGGAGGCGGGCGATCTCGCCGAATGGGCGAGCGTGGTGACCGAAGAGAATGGCGCGGATGTCGCGGCACGGCTCCGGGCGCGCGGCCCACAAACGGTGATCGTCACGCTCGGCGCGGCGGGCGTGATCGTCGCGACGGCTACGGAAACGACGCTCATTCCCGCGCCGCGCGTCCAGGTCGTGGACACAACCGGCGCGGGCGACTGCTTCACGGGCGCGTTCGCCGCCGCACTCGTCGGCGGGGCGGAGATAGACGAGGCCGCGCGGCGGGCGGTCGCAGCGGCGAGTTATTCGACGACGATTTTCGGCGCCACGACCGGCATGCCGACGACGGAACAACTGGATGCGTTCGTACGTTCAATGCGCGCGTCGTAGCGATCGGTAAAGGAGACACACATGCAGGAAAATGGCGCCCCACTCGTACAATTTGGGCCGGGTGGCGAGCAGTGGTGGCAGATACCGGCAGGTGCGTCGCTCGTCGCGAGTGATGGCGTCACGGTCGGCACCGTCCTGTCCGTCGGGACGGCGTATCTGCGCGCCGGGGACTCGATGCTGGCGGGTGGCGATCTGTACGTGCCGCTGCAAGCGATCGGCGGCTACGATGCCGCGTCGAATGTCGCCCATCTCACCGTGACATCCGAGGCGGTGCGCGCGATGTTTGGCAACGCGCCCGCGAACGACGCCTATTCGTTGCAGGCGATGCACCCGAATACGCTCCCGTTGCCGATGACCGCGCCACCGACCGCTGTGCGCGAACTGAACATCGCACTACGCGAGCAGGAAGTCGTGATTACCGTGCTCCCCAATGTCGTGAAGGAAGTGCTCGTCCGCCGCGAACTGCGGAGCAATGAAGTGACGGTAACCGAAACCGTGCGGAAAGAGACCGCGCATATCGAGGTGGAGCGGGAGACGCCATAAGTTCCTGAAGCCTACGCTACTATCAATCTGCGGTCATTTTCCGTCGGGCCACGGCGCGATCAGCGGCGCGTCGTCGCGAACAGCGAGCAGGGCGACGCGCTCGCCCGGATACTTGAGCAGGTTGTTGTTCCAGCCGACAAGCCATCCGTCCGCACCGGCGCGCATCTCGCTTTCGGGGATTGGGCGGCCCCACAAGTCCACCATGCGCGCCAGCAGATCGCCCGCTGCGAAGGCATCGCCCGGCATCAGCAATGGCTCGATGATCCCGGTCGCCCGTGCGCGGATCGAATCATCCTCCCGTGTCGGGAAGCCGGGCGCGACGATCCTGACGCCCGTCGGCTGGCGGATTTCGCCGTCCACCATGCCCGCCCAGACCAATGTGTTCTCGATGCCCTGCACCGCCGCCTCGACCGCCGGCCAATCCACGCCGATGCCCATACCGAGTTCGAGCGTCAGCGCCGGGATGCCTGCCTCGTTCACCGCTGCGCCCGCGACTGAGCGATGCAACTCGCGCTTGACGTATTTCTCCGGCGTCGCCTCGTTGACGACCGACAGCCCGAATGCGTGCGCGAGGTCGTCCAATCGGGCGGCGAGCGTTTCGGCGCGCGATTTGTCGCCCTCATCGTCGTACAGGACGCGGTCACGGATGATAAACGGTACGGAAAGGATGCTCGCATTGTGCAGGTCGAGCAGGATGTCCGCGCTCGGCTTGACGTGCGACCAGATCGTCCGTGCGATCGTTTCGAAGACGCTCGGCGGCTCGGGGGATTCCGCGTCCGGGTGCGTCTTGCGGGTCGGGAAGGTCCGGTTGGGATCGGTGCGGTCGTAATACGCCGTCCGCGAGGCGGTCCTGAGTCCGGCCGGGTTGAGCGACGGCATTGCGACGACTGTGCCGCGCAGTCGGGGCGGCAGGGCGGCGACCATCGTGCGGTGGATCGCCGGGATGCCGGCATACTCGGCGCCGTGGATATTTGCCGTCAGCCAGAGCGTCGGGCCGTCCTCTCTCCCCTGCGCGATCAGCACCGGCAGCCGTTCGGGGACGCCGTTTGGATGATCCAGCACGTCGAGATGGCCATAGGTGAGTTCCCCGGGACGGGCTTCCGCTGTGCCGATCCGTCGTCCGTGTGCGCTGGGCATAGCAACTCCTTTGTCGCTGCGGCATCCGATGTGCAGTGCGGGTTACAGCATACGCGACGGCGTCTGCCCGAACAACCGTGCTATACTTCGTTGTGGTGATCCGGTTGGCGTGCAAACGCTCATCGGAGGCTTTTGCGTTCGCTCTTTCGATCACTCGCCCTTTTTGTGGGGCGGCCTCATGAAAGGAATGTCCTCGAATGGCGCTTGCCGATCTCCTGCCTCTCCTCCGCGATCAACCGTGGTTCGCCGAGATGGTCGCGGCGATTGACCGTGGCGAGCGGCGGGCGATTCCGCTACCGGGGTTGGCGGTCGCGGCGCGCCCATATGTGGAGGCGGCAGTCGCGGCATACATCGGACGCCCCGTCCTGCTCGTCACCTCGCGGCCTGACCGTGCGCAGGAGATCGTCGAGGCAATCGGCGCGTACTTGCCGCCGGACACCATCGCGCTTCATCAATGGCAGACGCCCGACGCGCTGCCCTATGAGGTGCTGCCGCGCGACCCCGCTACCGCCGCGCCCCGACTGAATATCCTGCACCGCCTCGCGACGGCGCGCGACGAGGGCGTGTGCCCCCTTGTCGTCGCGTCGGCGGGCGGATTGATGCGACCGGTCATGCCGGTGGAGGAACTGCGGCGCCATACGACGCTCCTGCGCGTCGGCGGGCGGTTCAATGAGCGCGAGCGGCTCGCGGAATGGATCGCGTGGGGCTACACGACGGAGCCGCTGGTCGAGCACCCCGGCCAACTCTCGCGGCGCGGTGGCATCATTGATATTTTCCCGCCGACGGTGGACAGCCCCGTCCGCATCGAACTGTTTGGCGACGAGATCGAGAGCATCCGACAATTCGATCCGGCAACGCAGCGTTCGTCTGGGCGCGTTGACCGCGTGGCGATCATCCCGCCGGTCGAGCTGCCACCGTGGCGGGCCACCTCCGCCTCCGTCGCCCTCGCCGATGTAGAATTCGATGGCCTCCGGCCGGAGATCATCGCGGAATGGCAGCGGCACCGGGCGGCGCTGGAACGCGGCGATGTACCACCGCTCGGCGACGGGCCGTTGACGCCGTATTTCCTGCCCGAGATGGCGACACTGCTCGACGCCCTCGCGGACGATGCACTGGTGATCGTGGACGAGCCGGGCGCGGTGCGCCTCGCGGGGACGCAACTGGCGGCGCAGGCGGAAGAATTGCGCGCCCAGTTCGTGCAGGGTGGCGAACTGCCAGCAAATATCCGCGTGCCGTACCTGCCGTGGGAAGCGGTGCAGGGACGGATTGACGCGCGGACGCACCTGAACATCGGCTCGTGGGATGAGACGCCCGGAGTGGAAGACGAGCAAGTGGCGCGCAGCGGACTCGGCTTCGATCCCGCTCCGGCGTTCGGCGGGCGGCTCGACCAGGCGCTTGAGGCGATCCGGCGCGCGTCGGTGGCCGGTGAGCGCGTCGTGATCGCGACCAATCAGGATCAGCGAATGCGCGAACTGCTGCTCGAAGCCGACTTGTACCCGATGGCGCGGACGAACCGGCCCCACGCCACGGGCGATGCGCCGCTCGCTCATCTCGCGCCGCCGCCGAAAGGGGGCATCGAACTCGTGCATGCCGCGCTTCCCGTTGGCTGGCACAGCGCGCCGCTCGGCACGCTCTTGCTTTCCGACCGTGAACTATTCGGCGTGCAGACGGTCGTGCGACGACCGACGCGCCGCTCGCAGACCGCCGCCCACGCCTTCATCGAGGGGTTGGAGGAGGGGCAATACGTCGTCCATATCGAGCACGGCGTCGGTGTCTATCGCGGCCTGATCACGCTGACGACGAGCGGCGCGGCGCGCGAGTACCTGCTGATCGAGTATGCCGGCGCGGATCGCCTCTATGTGCCCGTGGACCAGACCGACCGCGTCGCGCCGTATCAGGCGGGCGGCAACGATCCGACGGTCCACAAACTCGGCGGGGGCGAGTGGGCACGGATGAAAAGCCGCGTCAAGAAGGCGGTGCTCGATCTCGCGGACGACCTCGTAAAGCTCTACGCGGTCCGCGAGACCGCCGAGCGGCCCAGTTATGGTGAAGACACGCCGTGGGACAATGCGCTCGCCGATTCGTTCCCGTATGAAGAAACGGCCGATCAGCAGCGCGCGATCAACGAGGTGCGGCGTGACCTCGAAGAAAGCGAGCCGATGGACCGTCTGCTGTGCGGTGATGTCGGCTTCGGCAAGACGGAAGTCGCGCTCCGGGCGGCATTCAAGGTCGTCAATGCCGGCCAGCAAGTTGCCGTGCTCGTCCCAACGACGGTGCTCGCCTTGCAGCACTACCGGACATTCCACGAGCGCCTGGCCGCCTTCCCGGTGCGGATCGAAATGCTTTCGCGGCTGCGGACGGTGCGCGAGAACGAGACGACGGCGAAGGCGCTCGCGGACGGCCAGATAGACATCGTGATCGGCACCCACCGCTTGTTGCAGAAGGACATCCGTTTCAAGCGGCTCGGCCTGATCGTCGTGGACGAGGAGCAGCGCTTCGGCGTACGGCACAAGGAGCGGTTCAAGCAGATGCGCGCCGAGGTGGATGTGCTGACGCTGACCGCGACGCCGATCCCGCGCACCCTGCACCTTTCACTGATCGGCGTCCGCGATCTGTCGCTGATCCAGACGCCGCCGGAGGAGCGATTGCCCGTCCGCACCTTCGTCACGCCGTACACCGAGAGCCTCGTACGCGAGGTGATCCTGCGGGAGTTGGATCGCGATGGGCAGGTCTTTTTCGTCCACAACCGCGTCCAAAGCATCCCGCACTACTACAAGATGCTCACCGATCTCGTCCCGGAGGCGCGCATCGG
>JALYXG010000086.1 GCA_030947205.1 Chloroflexota bacterium | reverse complement strand
AGCGCCAGTTGCCAGTTGAGCAAGAGCAGCAAGACCGTGCTGCCGACGAGCATGACGAGCGCCGACGCGATCTGCACGACGCCGCTCCCAGCGAAAGCGCGGATTTGCTCGACATCGTTCGTGACGCGCGTCAGCAGTTGCCCGGCCTCGACGCGGTCGTAGTAGCTGAAACTGAGCCGTTCGATCTGGGCGAACAGCGCATTGCGCAGATCGTACGCGACACCCTGCGAGGCGCGCTCGGCGAGGAAGCCCTGCAGGAAGTTGAATAGCCCACGCAACACCGCGACCGCGACCAGCCCGACAACGGCGAAGATCACCGCGCTCTGCCGGTGATGGGCGATGCCACTGTCAATCGCGAGGCGGATCATCTGCGGCGCGACGAGGTTCGCCGCCGACACCATGAAGAGCGCCAACAGCGCGCCGAGCGCATCCCGCCAGTAGGCCCCCAGGTACCACAAGGCCCGCCGCAGCGCCTTGCCGCCCCCCGGCTGCGCTGCGGGTCCTCCCGCCATTCCACCGCCCGATCGCTGTGCCAATTACGACTCCTTAAAAAAGATTGAACCACGAAGGGACACAAAGACGGGATATAGAGCTTTTCTCTTCTCTTTCTCTTCTTCGTGCTTTCGTGGTTCAAATTCCCTCCGGGTCTCCGTTGTTCGCCCCCGTCGCCCGTTCGTAGGCAAGGCGGAAAAGGTCGAGCGCGCCGGGGATTGCATCGGCGTCGCGGATCGGGTAGCTGACCCAGCCGCGCTGCGGCAGGATGTGGTGCGGCATCGCCTTGCCGTCGCGCACCAGTTCCTCGCGGATACGGACAGGAAAGGGCAGGTCGGCGAGATAGTCGCCGTGCAAGTGGCCGAGTTCGCGCTTGCCGAGGCGGAACTCCATGCCGCCGAACCGATGCGGCGCTTCCGTCACACCCGGCCAGGAGAGCAGTTCATTGCGGATAATTTCGTGTGCATTCACGGTGGCCCTCCCCCGCTTCGTGATGTGATCTACGGTGAATCGTGCCAATCGGATACGGAAAACGATGCCCCATACCCGCGCCGCCGCCCCAATCGTGCGAGGCAGTCCCCGTCGTTTGATCGCATACAGCCCGGCGTAGCGCATCCTCATATCCTGTGCAACACCACCACGCCCGATTCTATTCGCCCCGCCCCGGACCTGGCCGCAGATGCTCCGGCAAGGCCCAGTAGACCGCAAGCGCGGTGACGAGCGCGAACCCGGCGACCGCATTGATGACGGCGCCCACAACGCAGAGGACATAGGTCAGGGGACCGATTTGGAACTGCTTGTTGATGATGCGGACCAATCGCTTGTCCACATCGCGCGCGAGGAGACGCCCGTCATGCGACGCGTAGCGCCAGAGAAGGTTGAAGGCAACCGCCATCGCGAGGAAGGTGCCGCTGTAGAAGATCGCCGCCGTGCGCGCATCGGGCTTCTGGATGTATTCCGCGAGGATATTGGTCGGGAAGGGGATGAAGGTGACGACGAGAAGGAGAAGCCCGTTGAGGAGCAGTAAATTATGGTCGGTGCGGCGGATCATCTTGAAAAGATTGTGATGGTTGATCCACACAATCAGCACCGTCGCGAAACTGGTCACGAAGGCGAGATAGGCGGGCCATTCGTGCAGCAGCGCGTGAAGCAAACTCTCGCCCTCGCGGAGCGTACCCGGCAGCGGGGCGCGCAGTTCGAGCACGAGCAATGTCACGGCGATCGCGAACACGCCATCACTGAACGCCTCGAGCCGCCCGGTATCCTTCCCCTCATCAACGCGTTCGGTTTCTTCGGCCCGCAATCCAACCTCCCTGCCCTTTCGCACCACAAAAAGGGGCCATCAATGAAGCAAACGTCCTCTTGATACTACCATTGTAAGCCATTTTCCGATCACCGCTCTGGAGCATTAGGAGTGACGCAGTTGAATGCGTTTTTGTTGGCGGAGCAGGCCTCAGGCTGCAATCGGACAGCAGGCTAAAGCCCAATACGGTTCAGTTAGCGAGATTGGCGGCGTCACGAATCGCCCCTACGCAGACCTGTCTATGGCGAAAGAGTATAAGCAGAATGAGAACTGAGCATTGAAGCTCAGTCCTCATTCCTCAGTCTCTACTTGACGACGAGGGCGGTGACCATGCCGAACATGCCCATCTCGCTTTCGGCGTCATCTTGCGCACGTCTGCGTCACTCCCTTCTGGTCGGCAACGCGTGCGCGGCTGCATACGCGTCGATCGCTGTGCAGAGTTGGTCGAGGGCCGGTGTGGCGTGCCCGCTCGTCCGCACGAGCGCCCGGACCTCCCTCGCCAGCGCCTTCCCCTCCTCCCACGCCGTGCGCGTGTGCCAGGCGAAGTACGCCTCACCCCGCGGCGAGCCGAGCAGCAACCGCCAGTACGCGACCGTGATGCGATTGGGCAACCAGCCGAAGATCGCCCGCAAGCTACGCGGCGGCGGGGGAAGCCCGAGCGCGCGCAGCGCCCCGAACCCCTCGCGCACGGCGTGCGCGAACAGCGCGACCGTGTCGGGGGTGCGGGCGAGACGTGTGTTGTCGCCGTCGGCCAGATACAGGGCGCCGCTCACCGCCGCGATCAGCACGGCGTGCGTCTTGAGCCACGCGTCCATGTCCCGGCTAATCGCGACGCGGAACCCGGCACCCCGCAATGCCGCAGCAATCGCAGCCACGCGCGGCGTCGCCCGACCGTCCAGCTCCCCGAGCGTGGTCGGCTGCTGCGGGATGAGGATGTATTCGATGACTGGTCCCTTGCGCCGACCGCTCGCACCCGGGAAGCCGAGCAGGACACGCTCGCGCCCGACTGCAGCGACGAGATCGTCCTCGCCGCCCGCGTGGCTGTGCATGAAGAGGATCGTCGGCACGCGCCGAGCGGCGGCGAGGACGGGCAGGATCGCCTCGACCTGCTCCCGGCGCACCGGCACGATGGCGAGGTCGTACACGTCGGCGGGGTCGAGGCGCTCGACGATGGGGACGGGCGTCGTGGTGCGGCATCCGGTGGCCACGTCCTCGAGGATGACCCCGTGATCGCGCACATCACGGAGTCGCTGCCCGCGCGCGAGTAGCGCGACATCGTGGCCGCGCTCGTACAGCCGCGCCGCGTAGAGTGATCCCTGCACCCCAGCGCCGTAGACGAGAATCCGCATGACAACTCCTCCATCGTACGTCGTGTCCCTCCTACTGCATCGCCGCCGCAGTAGGAGGGAATGGCCCCCTCCGCGTTAGGTGACGACGAGGGCGGTGACCATGCCGAACATGCCCATCTCGCTTTCGGCGTGTGACAGGATGTGGCAGTGGAACGCCCACGCCCCCACCTCCGTGCACTCGACGATCGCATCAATCCGCTGCCCCGGCGCCACGTTCACCGTGTCGCACTTGTACGGCGGGTTCACATACCCGTCCTGCGCGACAATCGTCATCGGCATGCCGTGCAGGTGCATCGGGTGGATCA
>JALYXG010000083.1 GCA_030947205.1 Chloroflexota bacterium | reverse complement strand
TGGGCGCTGCATCCGCTGATGAACTGGCAGCAGGGAATGCGGATCATCCTGCCGCCGTCCGTGTCGGCTGTCGAGATCGGCTCGGTCGCGGGGATTAGCCCGCTCCACGAATACGCGTCGGGAACATGGCCGAAGACAGCCGGGGTGGACCTCGCGGGGGTGCAACTGAATGCAACCGGCGCTCCCGCTGCGACGAAGGTCTACGTCGGCCCGCTCATCGAGGCCGATCGCTGGGCGGCGCTGCACGACACACTGGCCGGCTTCGTCGTCGGCTTCGCCTTCACCGTACCGATGCTCGGCCTCTGGCTGAACCGGGGTTCATGGGGTGGCTACACGCACGTCGCCATCGAACCCGCGACGGGCATCTCGGAGCACCTTTCCACCGCCGTGGAGCGCGACAACGTCCTGACCGTTCCCGCCGGGGAGACCGCCTACTGGAGCGTCACCATCGTCGTGACAGGCGGCATCACCAACGTCACCGGCGTGACGATGGACGGAACCGTCCGCACCTGATCGGTGCTGCGGCGATGATGTCATGGTATGGCATGTGCTTCACCGGAAGCGAGAACGTTGGTCGGGGATTGCCGCAGTCTCGCGCGATGCCGCAGGTTCACTGACCGGAAAGGGCAACCGAGATGAAAAACGCGCCGATCACCACCGCGAAAAATGCGGTACACGATGCGCACGTGAGCGCACACGACGCCGCGACGAACCCGTGGAGCGTGCGCCTCGCCCGCTGTGGGTACGTGGCGAAAGGCGTTGTTTACGTGCTGATCGGCGTACTCGCGGCGAAGGCGGCGGTTGGCTCCGGCGGCAAGACAACCGACAACGCCGGGGCAATCGAGACCCTGTACCAGCAGCCATTCGGTCGCCTGCTCGTCGGAATCATCGCGGTTGGGCTGTTCGTCTATGCACTCTGGCTCTTTGTCGCGGCGGCGCTCGATCCCGAAGGGAAGGGAACAGATGCGAAGGGGCTTATCGCGCGTCTTGCCTTCGCCGTCGTCGGCTGTTCGTATGCCGCACTGGGCTTTTGTGCGCTGCAATTGGTGCTGCACCGGAACAGCGGCGGGCAGAGTTCGGACGCGAAAACGCAGGACGGGACGGCGCGCCTGTTGAAATCCCCCGTCGGCGTCGCGATGATCGTGCTGATTGGATTGATCGTCCTCGGCATCGCGGGCTTCTTTGTATTCCAGGCGATCACGGCCCGCTTCCGCGACCAACTGAACATGTCGGGCGCGCACGCAGCGGAGCGGCGCTGGGTCGTCCCGCTTGGCCGGGTCGGGTACGCGGCGCTCGGTGTCGTCAACGCGATCATCGGCCTGTTCCTCATCGTCGCGGCGCTCCGCCATAATGCCGGGGAAGCGAAGGGGCTGGGCGGCGCATTGGACGAGATCACGCACCGCCCGTATGGCGCCTTCCTGCTCGGTGTCGTCGCCCTCGGCCTGATCGCCTACGCGCTCTACACTTTCGCTGAGGCGCGCTATCGCCAACTCGTGCGTGCCTGAGAAGCCCGCCGCCACCTGTTTTCTTTCAGCAAAAGAATGTCCATTGCTCCTTGATTAAGCGCCCCTCCCGATAGACAATCCGTGCTCCGCGTGGCATGGCGGGATCGCGCCAGTCAGGGAAGGGAGTCGGATGATGGATGGAATGGACACGGAAGACGGCCGGGTGCGCGTAGTGATCGAGTCGGAGCACGGGGCAATCGAAGTCGAAATCGAAACGAGGCGCGCGCCGATCACGGCGGTGAATTTCCTGCACTATATCCAGGATGGCTTCTACGATGGCGGGCAGTTCCACCGCACCGTGACGATGGACAATCAGCCGGACAATGCTGTGCGCATCGAGGTGATCCAAGCGGGCATCAACCCGGATCGGGCCGAGCAGCGTCGCGGGCCGATTTCGCTCGAACGCACGAGTGTCACTGATCTTGCCCATCGGGATGGGACGATCTCGATGGCACGCGGCACGCCCGACAGCGCCGTCTCCGATTTCTTCATCTGCATCGGCGACCAGCCATCGCTCGATTTCGGCGGGGCACGAAACCCGGACGGGCAGGGGTTCGCGGCGTTCGGCCATGTCGTGCGCGGCATGGACATTGTGCGGGCGATCCAGACGTCCCCGGCGGACGGCCAGAGATTGACGCCCCCGGTACAGATTCTACGCGCCCGAAGCGCGGATTAGCGCCGCTTTTCGTTGGTGGTGGCGGGCTTTAGCCTACCACAGCCAAGATCGGCAGGCTAATGAACCTTAACAACTTACTTCGGTAACAACCCGACATACCTGAGCAGAGCGGTCGAACCGGTCGCGAACGGGTCGAGGAAGCCGATCACCGCCGCTTTCATCTCCTCCCACTGATCGGCACGATGATGATGATGGACAATCTCCTGCCGCAGCCAGCGCCAGAGTTTCTCAATCGGATTCGTCCACGGTGCATACGTCGGTAGCCAGAGAATGTGGATGCCGAGCATGCTCGCCTTGGCCAGCACGTCGG
>JALYXG010000046.1 GCA_030947205.1 Chloroflexota bacterium | reverse complement strand
TCTTCACACCCTCGCCGGGCAGCGCGGGGAAGCCGTAGTAATCGCCCTCCGGCACCTGCATGAGATAGATCGGGCACTGCTCGGGTGCGAACTTCTCCGGCACGGTCGGCGCGAAATGGACATTGACAATCCGTTGCACCCGAAGTGGCAACCCCAGTTCAGTGAGCATCTCGCTCGTCCACGGCCCGGCGGTAATCACCAGTTGACTCGCTGTGTATACACTCTGTTCGGTTTCGACGCGCACACCGTCCCCATCCGCCGCCCAGCGAATAGCCGGTTCGCTATGATGAATCTCCGCGCCATACCGCGCCGCCAGATCGAGGTGCGCGAAGACGCATTCTTCCGGGTGCAAAAAGCCGGCGGTCGGCTCGTAGATCGCGCCGATGCCGTCGGGTAGCCGAAAGCCGGGAAAGCGCGCCGCGACCTCGGTATTCGACAGTTCCTCGTACGGCAGATGATGCAGTTGGGCGCTCATTCGTGAACCGGAGACGAACTCACTTCCCGGCGCACCGATATTGAGGCCGCCGGTGATCGTCAGGAGGCTACGGCCCGATTCCGCTTCCAGTTCCCGCCAAAGCGCGTACGCTCGCTGAACGAGCGGCACGTACTCCGGCGCCTCCTGATACGCCTCGCGGATGATCCGCGTCGTCCCGTGCGACGAGCCATTCTTGTGCCCGCGCGGGTAGACATCCAACCCCAGTACCCGCTTCCCGCGCCGCGCCGCATGGTACGCCGTCGCGCTTCCCATCGCCCCCAGCCCGATCACGATAACATCAAATCCCGTCTCCACCGAACACCCCCGAAAACTTGAACCACGAAGACACGAAGAGCACGAAGGAAAGAATGAGGAATTGGAGGAGAAATATCAAGGTGGTGCGATTGTGGCAAAGAGCGATGGATACAGCTACATGTCGAGCAACATCTCGTCTGATTCTTCTCGTCCCTTCTTCGTGCTCTTCGCGCCTTCGTGGTGAAGGCATCTACGGGAAGGCGGAATCGGGGCCGAGGTGAGAGGTGTCGTTGGCGAGCAGGAGACGCGGGCCAAATGGCTTATCCTCGACGACGGCGAGGGCGGTATTGTCGAAGTGGAAACGGTAGCGACTCTCGCCACCGAGCCGGAGGAACTGGCCGAGGAAGGCATTGAGGATCGCGCCGTGCGCGACGACGAGCACGGTCCCGTCATGCCCTCGATCCTGGAGCCAGCGGAGGGCACGACCCGCCCGCTCAGAGAGTTCGTCGCCACTTTCCGCGCCGGGCGGCACGAAGGTACGCCGATCGTCCATCCACTGTGCGTACTCTTCCGGGTACATCTCCTCGATTTCGGGCATGATCCGCCCCTCAAAGATGCCGAATTTGATTTCCCTGAGCAGCGGCACGAACTCGAATGGCACGGCGGGGTGGTGCTGCATGATCGCGCGGGCCGTGTCCGCCGCGCGGGAAAGGTCGGAGGCGTAGCAGGCGTCGAACTGATACGAACGCAACCGCTCGCCGATCCGCTCCGCCTGCCGCCGCCCGCGCTCAGAAAGGGGCGCATCCTGCTGCCCCTGGATGCGCCCCTCCGCGTTGTACGTGCTTTCCCCATGTCGCACGAGCAAGAACCGCACGAAATGCCCCTCCCCCGGCCCCTCCCCGACGCGGGAAGGGGTGACTCAGTCCGAATATCCGGGTGTTCTGTTTAACGCCTCGATCTCCTGGAGGCTTGCTCCCCCTTCCCGCCTCGGGAAGGGGGCGGGGGTTAGGTCGTTTCGATCGTCACTTTGTTGATCGTGATCGCGTCAGCGGGCTTTTCGCTGCCGCGTACGAGCGGGACGCTGACCATACTGTCCACAACATCCATTCCGTTGGTCACTTTGCCGAAGACGTTGTACTGCTTCGGTAGGCGACCGCGCAGGTCCGCGACGCAGACGAAGAACTGGCTACCGTTCGTGTTCGGCCCACTGTTCGCCAGCGCTAATGTGCCTTTTTCGTAGTCGCGGTGGCTCGGAATATCCTCGTCGGCGAACTTGTAGCCAGGGCCGCCCGTGCCGGTACCCGTCGGGTCGCCGCCTTGCACGACGAAACCGGGCACGATGCGGTGGAAAATCACGCCATCGTAGAATCCCTCATTCGCGAGGAAGACGAAGTTGTTCACGCTCATCGGCGCAGTGTCGCTGTACAGTTCCGCCTCGAAATCACCCAGTGAGGTTTCGAATTTCGCCTTGTACGTCTTGCCCCGCTCCAACGCGAATTTCGGTGCGCCCTGTGCCGCATACTGGTTATTCTTGCCTGCCACGGATGCCTCTTTTCTGTCTCGTCGGCGCACGGCTGTGCGCCCCTACATTTCGCCTTCCTTTGAGGGAAGGGGCCGGGGGTTAGGTCGTCTGGATCGTCACGCTTTCCATGAACACTTTCTCGGTCGGCTTGGACTGCGCGCCATC
>JALYXG010000027.1 GCA_030947205.1 Chloroflexota bacterium | reverse complement strand
GGTATCTTCCTCGCCGAACCGATCCAGAACCGCCGCGCGGGTCTGGCTGGCGAGCGGCGGCGGGTCCTCCGCGAGATTCACCCACACCAGCCCCGCCCACGTATCGAGCGCGACGGGCATCAGGCCGTGGCTGCTGCGGTCGAACTGCTCCATCTCCATGATATTCGGCGCGCCGAGCAGTGTGCCGTCGAGCGCATAGGTCCACGCGTGATAGGGGCACTGGATCGCGTTGCGCGCCTGACCGTGCTGCTCAGTGCAGAGCCGCGCGCCCCGATGACGGCAGACATTCAGGAATGCGCGCAGCGTGTGATCGCGCCCGCGCAGGAGCAGCACATTCTCATTTGCCAGATCGAATGTCCGGTACATCCCCGGTTCGGGAAGTTCTTCGGCGCGACCGACGCAGATCCACAGGCGGGAAAAGATGCGCTCCTGCTCCACCGCAAAGATCGCGGGGTCGTGATAGTAGCGTCCGGGGAGCGTGCGGAGAAAAGTCGTATCGGCATCGAGCGTCACTGCCATCGCGGAGCCTCCCTGGTGATGCGCGGTGCGGCGTCTTCGTGAATGGGAGGAAGTCTGCGCGTTCGCGTCACAATCGTCAAGATGCTCGGGGCGACGCGGGAGGAGATTGAGGATTGGTGCGACGCTTGCGGAGCCAGCCAACCAGCAGGTAGACAACGAGACTGAGGGCGATCACACCAATCGTCACCGGCACATACCATTGGCCGAGGCGACCGCGCACACGCTCCCACTGACTACCCGCCGCGTAGCCAAGCGCGGCAAGGAATGTAGACCAGATCAATGCCCCACCGAAAGTCGCCAGCGTGAACGGCACGACCGGCACCCGCGCCGCGCCCGCCGGTAAGGTGATGATCGTCCGCGAAATCGGCAATAACCGGGCGAAGAACGCCGCCCACGCGCCCCACCGCGCGAACCACGCATCGGAGCGGGCGAGCGCGCGCTCCGCCGCCGGAAACCGCGCACGCAACCGCGCGAGCAGCGTCCGCCCGCCAACCGCCATCACCGTGTAGGCGACGAGCGCGCCGATTACCCAGCCGACCGCGCCGACCAACCCGGCGTACAGGATCAGGAGTTTCGACTTCCCGACCGACTCGACGAGCAGCCACCCCGCCAGCGGCATCGTGATCTCGTTCGGCACCGGCATCGTTGCCCCCTGCAGCGCCATCAAAAACAGGACTCCCCACCAGCCATAGCGGGTGACAAGGTCCTGAATCGCGTGCAAATCGAGGCCGAATACGGCAAACGGAGCAATGAGCGGCTCGATTGTTGTGCTCACTGCGCGCTGCTGTCCTTAATCCGCAGTGACGGGCTGCGCGACGTGCTGCTCAATGTTCATGCCGAGTCCTTCGGCGACGCGCCAACGCGATGGCGCTGCGTGTCGCTGTATGAAGAGGAACGGGTAATTCTCCAGCATCGCGGGGCTGCGGGAACCGACCGTGCGTTGGCTCCGGTTATTGTGGACCGGATGCCCCTGCCGCGTCGTCAAAACAGACTTATCATCGGGCGCGCCATCGCGCTTGCCGTTCGTCGTTCCATCACTCATGAGCGTCCGTCTTTTCCTTTCTAAGCCGGGCACACTATCGAAGCAATAGACCAAGTATACACCGCTTCCGCGCGCAATTAATCGGCGGGGCATACGCGCCAGTCGGCTCCTTGCCACACGTTTACTCGACACCCACATCCGCGATACGGCCGGCGTGGCGCACTTGCGGGTTGATCGTCGTCAGGACGGCGAGCAGCGCCGCCGGTACCGCGCCGATGTAGACCGTGGCAATGGGGCCGAAGCGTTGCAGCAACACACCCATCAGCGCGAAGCCGAGCATCCCCGCGCCGAAGGTGACGAGCCGGAAAGCGCTGTTGACCCGCCCTTGCAGGGCGTCCGGGATCAGCACCAGACGATAACTGAAGTGCGTCGTGATGTAGATCGGCACGAACAGGAAGCCGAGCGCATTGACGACGCCGAGCCAGATCAGATTCGGCGCCCATGCATACGGCACCCAGGTGATGACGAACAGCCACGAGATCCAGACCATGATTTTGCCGACCGTGAAACGGTGCTGCACCGGTGCGGCGAAGGCGGTGCCGATGAGCGTTCCGACGCCCCCGGTCGCGAAGATCAGCCCAATCGCGAACGAGGAGGCGCCGTGTCGTTGTGCGAGGCTGATCAGCAGCAGTGTCCAGCCACCATAGAGCAGGTTTACGCCGCCGTTGACCCAGCAGAGAAAGCGGATCGTCGGCTGATGCCAGAGCCAGTGCAGCCCTTCGCGGATTTCCGTCGCGATGTGGCGCTGCTCCTCCGTCTTCTCCTCCTGAAACTCCATCTTGATGAACAAAACGGAAACCGCCGAAACGGCGTACGAGACCGCGTCGGCGATGAATGGGAAGGCGCGCCCGATACCGAACAGCGCGCCGCCGATCGAGGGGCCGAGCAGGCCGGAAACCGAATAGGTCGCCTCGTTGAGCGAGACGGCGGCGGGCAGTTGCTCCTTGCGGACGATCCGCGACAGGCACGCCGTCTCTCCCAACCCGAAGAAGATGAAGAGCATCCCCTCGATGAATGTGACGACATACAACTGTACGAGCGTCAGGCGACCAATGGCGAGCGCGACGGGGATGCTGCCGAGCGCCAGCGCCCGCCCGGTGTCGGACAGGAACATCACCTTTTTGCGATCCCAGCGATCCACGTACGCCCCGGCGGGCAAGCCAAACAGGAGATACGCGAAGCCACGCATTGCGCCGAGAAAGCCCGCCTGTGCCAGCGATCCCGTGACGGCGAGGATCAGCAGCGGGAACGCCAACTGCGACACCTGCGAGCCGATCGCCGACACCATCTGCCCGCCAAAGAGCAGGAGAAAGTTCCGATTCCGCCGCAGCGAACCGGACGGCTGCTGCCCGCGCGCCGCCGATTCCGGTCGCTGATCCTGTAACGGTTCGATTTCAACGGTTGCCACGTTTTGCCTCTCCCATCATCGCGTGCGCCGACGAATCCGCAAACAAAAAGACCGCGAGCGAGGCGTCGGGCCTGCTACGGTCTGCGCGTGCGATGGGAAGCGGATTAGGTCATCGGACGGCGGATTTCGGGCAGACTGCGACACGGACCCCGTGCGGTCCGTCGTAACGCCAATAGACGTACTGCAATGTCGCCAGTCGCGACGATATCCATGCATCTACCCCAGATCGAGGGCGCGCGATGCGCCCGTCCTTGTACGAGAATAGGCAGCGCGCCACACCGTGTCAAGTGGTAATGGCGAGATTACGTCATGGCCCGTTTTGACACGCTTTCGCCCCTGCACGTTTTCATCGGGCGCGGCCTAGCATCGCGTGCTACACTCGGCGCATGTTGGCATCGGTTGGACATCGCAAGGAGGGTGGAGCGTGATCCAGACGCCGGATATTCAGCGCCCGTCGCGGGACGTGATCGAGGGACTGCGACAAATCGGCAGCGCGACCGCCAGCGGCGAACTCAGTCGCCTCGGCATCCGTGATCCGCACCTGCGCGGCATCACGAGTTGGACGCCGGGCAAGGCGGTTGTCGGCCCGGCCCTGACGCTCCAGTTTATGCCCAAGCGCGAGGACCAGTACCGCGTTGACGAGTACGCGGACCCGGAGAAGCAATTGCACCGGCACGTCCTTTATCACACGCAGCCCGGCGACATCGTCGTCGTGGACGCGCGCGGTCACTTGGGTAGCGGCGTCTTCGGCGAGATGATGCTCACCTACTTCATGGGGCGCGGGGGTGTCGGCGTGGTCGTGGACGGCTGCATCCGCGACTACCCGAAGGCCAAAGAACTCGGGATCGGGCTTTGGCTGCGCGGAGCAACGCCCAACTTCCACACCCAGACGGACATCGTGCCGTTCGCCGTCAATGTGCCGATCGCGTGCGCGGACACGCTGGTGATGCCGGGGGACCTGATCGTGGCCGACGACGACGGAGCGGTCGTCGTGCCGGCGGCGCTCGCGCCGGAGTTGCTGCGCAAGGCAGGCGAGCACGTCGAGTGGGAGGAGTTCTCGCGGATGCGCCTGGCAGCGGGCGGCGACCTGCGGAAGTACTATCCCCTGTCGAACGACGCGCGGGCGGAGTACGAAACGTGGCGCCGGGAGCAGGGGTCGTAGCGACGCGACGGCGAACAGATACCATACGTTCGCGAGGGGGATCGGATGGAGCAACGGCCACTGGGCAGTACCGGATTGCAGGTTTCCGCACTCGGCTACGGGAGCGGCGCGATTGGCGGGTTGTTCACGAAGGGCGATCCGGCCGAGCAGCGGCGCGCCGTCGCCCGCGCGCTCGATGCGGGCATCACCTACTACGACACCGCGTCGAGTTACGGCGACGGCAAGTCCGAGGAGAATCTCGGTCGGGTGCTGCGCGAACTCGATGCATGGAATCGCGTCGTCGTCGGGACGAAGGTGCGCCTGACGGCGGACGATCTCGGCGATCCGGTTGCGGCGATCCAGGTCTCCGCCGAGGCGAGTTTGCGGCGGCTGAATCACGACTCCGTTGATCTGCTGCAACTGCACAACCCGATTACCCAGCCCGGCGCAGGGGCGCTCGAAACGGCGAGCGGCGGTTCGGTCGGCTTGGATGCGGTGCAGGGTGCGATTGCCGAAGGATTGCAACGCGTCAAGGAGCGCGGTCTGGTGCGACAGATCGGCTTCACCGGGCTGGGTGAAACAGTCGCCCTGCGTGATGCTGTGGCGACTGGCATCTTCGCGACGATGCAATCCTACTTCAACGCCGTCAATCCGAGCGCGGGGTATGCGGGAGCGAGCGGCGGCGA
>JALYXG010000012.1 GCA_030947205.1 Chloroflexota bacterium | reverse complement strand
GCTCCGCACGCACCGTTGGCCGCAAGATTGCTAAGGGAAAGGGAGGGGTGTCATGTTCGGGACCCGAAAGGCAGTAGTGGCGTGCATGAATCCGAGGGGGAAGCGACCCTGCGTTCGATGCGCAATATCCGGCGTCATCTGACGCTCGCATTTCTTGCCGTCGAGCAGATGTGCCGGAAGTTCGCGTTGTTCCCGCCTGCCCAACGGTTATGCTCCATCGCAACGGACGCGCTCGGCAGCATCCGCGATGAGGTCGTCGCGATCGAGGCGCGCGTCATGCGACGGGAGCAGCGGGAACGGCACTTGCCGGAGCAGTTTCCGGAGCATCCGTCCGAGTTTTGACTCCGTGAAGAACCTGGTGCGGCGCGGAATCCGCCGCGAAACTCGACCGAAGGCTCGTGGGAGCGGGAGGATAAATGATGCCGAGACAACGGATCGCGATCGTCAACGACGACGCCGTGTACATGGAACTGATGAAGGACCTGCTGGACGAAGAGGGTTATAAGACGACGATTTGGGATCGCAACGACAACCCGTATCAGGTCATCAAGCGCGAGCGACCCCACCTCGTCATTCTCGACATCCGCTTGCAAAATCCCGACGAGGGCTGGAAGGTGCTCGAACAAGTCCGGCTCGACCCGATGACGACGAATATCCCGGTCATCGTCTGCTCGGCGGACACGCAATTCCTGCGATGGAAGCGCCGCCAGTTGCGCCAGATGGATTGCGAAGTGCTCGAAAAGCCGTTCCGCCTCGAAGACTTGCTGCGCGACGTGCGGAAGATGATCGGCGAACCTGAGTAGCGCGATCCCTCGTCCTCTCGCATTGCTACCGCACTCCAAAGGGCGGGGAACCTAACCCCCGGCCCGTAGCCAGTCGCCGCGTGACGCGGTATTCTTGCGCTCTCGGTACATGGGCACTCGGCGGCGCGCGACGCGCCACGATACTTCGCGAAGGATGAGGCTGCCATGCAACTTGAAGCGAGTCTACATGACGTCCCGTGGAGAGAAATTCCGGCCCACGCGCGCACCATCGAAGCCCTGGGGTTCGATAGCATCGCCCAACCGGAACTGCGGCGCGATCCGTTCTTGCCGCTGACGCTCGCCAGCACCGCAACCGAGCGCGCTCGTCTTGTTACGTCGGTTGCTATCGCCTTCCCACGCAGCCCGATGGCCAATGCCTACACCGCGTGGAACTTGCAGGAGATGTCGAACGGGCGGTTCGTCCTCGGTCTGGGCACACAGGTCAAGGGGCATATCGAGCGCCGGTTCAGCACCGTCTGGGGCTCGCCGGGGCCGCGACTGCGCGACTATATCCTCGGCCTCCGGGCAGTCTGGGAAACCTGGCAGAACAAGACACCGCTCGATTTCAAGGGCGAGTTCTACGCGATGGACCTGATGACGCCCGAATTTAGCCCCGCGCCGCTCGACGTGCCGCCGCCCGGCATCCAGATCGCCGCCGTCAACACCTACAACATTCAACTCGCCGGGGAACTTTGTCAGGGGTTGCGCATTCACCCATTCTCGACGCCCGCGTACACACGCGAAGTCATCTGGCCGAATGTCGAAATCGGCGCGAAGAAGTCGGGGCGGTCGCTTAATACCTTCGAGATGATCGGCGGCGGCTTCATCGCCACCGGCGCGACGGAAGAAGATGTTCAGGCCGCGCGGGAGCAGGCGCGCTACCGGATTGCCTTCTATGCCTCCACCCGCACCTACCTTCCCGTCCTCGAACACCACGGCTGGGAAGCGATGAACGGCGATTTGCGCCGCTTAATCGCGCAGCAGCAGTGGAGCGATCTCGCGACCGTCGTCCCTGATGAGGTGCTGGACGAGTTCTGCGTCTCTGGCACGTACGACACGATTGTGTCGGGCATCAAAGCCCGCTCCGAAGGCGTCGTTGATTGTATCGGTTTCCCGCTCCCGCAGAACTTGGACGCACCGGGCGATCACTATATGCAGGCACTCGATAGCCTGCGGCAACTCACACCGGTTGCGACACACCATGAGTGATGCGGGAGGGGTTGAAGCGGGTGTATTATCTCGATGACAACGGAACGGTTGTCCGACTGTATTATCTTGTCAAGAACGATCCGCCGCTGATTGGTGAATTTCTGTCACGAGCGGCGCGCGGACTGCCAGTGAGCGACGATCCTGTGGCACAACGGTGGACTACGGGAGTTTCAATGAACGCGACGCCCGACCAGGTGCGCGCAACGGCGGCACGCTTCGTCCGCACACGATGGCGATTCATTGCGGCTCTCGACCTTCCAACTAACGGGCAAGAGATCCAGATTCAGCGAACGTCCGGCTCTATAGGACACTTCACGATCTGGGGCGATCCTGATGAATTGCACCGATGCGTGATAGTGGTCAGTCCGATCTGAGTAGCGATTGAGGCAGGAAGATGGAACCAGTTCTCGAACTTTGGGACGAGGAAACAGCGCACCTCATTAATACGTATGCGAGCGCCCCGGCCGCACTCGCGGTTGTCGCGGCGACGATCCGCGCGCATGGGCAGGCAGCCGTCGAGAACTGGATATTGCTGCGCGCCGCCCCAGCAAACAACACGAAGGAAACGGTTGCGGAAGGCGAATCCCTCGCACGCATGGCATTGGATGCCGCCCGCCACCCCGCCGCACCAGTAACCCACGATTGAAACACCGCTGCGGTCGAGGGGCGTCAGCGTGCGATCCTACGCCTGCGCGGGCCGGAATTTCGGGAGCGTGACTTCGTTCGTCACGTCATCGTAGACGAGTTCGACGGGCATGCCGATCTTGACGTGTTCGGGGTCGGCCTGTACATCAATCAGGTTCGACATCATCCGCACGCCCTCTTCCAGTTCGATCAGTGCGACGACGTAGGGCAGTTCTTCTGCAAATCCCGGTGCGCGGTTGGCGTGGACGATCGTGAAGGCGTGGAGGACGCCCTTGCCGGAAACAGCCTCCCACGAAAGATTTCCGGAAAGCGTGAACGGACTCATGCCGCGCGGATAAAAGAAGAATTTCCCGGTGTCGTTGCACCGCTGAATCTTCATCGCGTGCGCCTTCAGACTCTCCCAGTACGGCGCGGTGACCGGATCGGCCTTTGGCAACGGTTTCTTGTAGTCGGCCATCGTTATACCCTCCCGAGGATTGCCGTACCAGCCGACGAGAGCACGCCGCCTGTACCATGGACGACGGCGAGTTTGGCATCCTTGACCTGGCGGATGCCCTGGTCCTGATAATCGTGTCGCAGTTGGCGCACCGCTTCGATGATCGCGAACATGCCGTACATGCCGGGATGGTTGTAGGAAAGCCCACCGCCGTTCGTATTCATCGGGAAATCGCCGCCCGGCGCGGTGC
>JALYXG010000008.1 GCA_030947205.1 Chloroflexota bacterium | reverse complement strand
GAGGATTACCGCCATACCGGAGGCGGTCTGCACCGCCGCGACGGCATCGAGCACTGCCCGCGCGCCGTCCGGGTCGAGTTGCGAGGTCGGCTCATCGAGGACAAGCAACCGGGGCGTGCGGACAATTGCCGCCGCGAGGGCGACACGCTGCCGCTCGCCGCCGGAAAGCGTGACGATTTCCCGCTCCGCGAGATGCGCCATGCCAACCGCATCCAGTGCGCCGCGCACCCGCCGTTGCATTTCGGGGCGCGGTACGCCGTGCTGTTCGAGCGCGAAGGCGACATCGTCCGCGACGCGCGGTGCGACAGCGGCCGCTTCCGGGTCCTGGAAGAGCATGCCGACGACCGCGCTCATCCCGCGCGGCCCTTCGCGCTGCGCCGCATGCCCGGCGACCATCACCGCGCCGCCGAACCGCCCACCGGTGAAATGGGGTACGAGGCCGTTGAAGGTCCGCAGCAGCGTGGATTTTCCCGCGCCGGACGGACCGAGCAGAAGAATCGCCTCGCCTTCAAACATATTCCATGAGACTGTATCAAGCGTGGGCATCGGCGTGCGGGGATACGCGTAAGTGACGCGATCAAGGTGAGCAAGAGGATGCCTACCTCCTGATCCCCTCCCGGCGCGGGAGGGAGAATCCGCTCCCAATGCTGTCGTGTCCTTGTTCGTCTCCCCTCCCGTGTCGGGAGGGGCTGGAAGTGGGAATCCCCCTGCGTATGGCAGCATGAGTGCGGGCAGCAGCAATGGCAGCAATGCAAGCCCGACGAAGGGCGAAAAGTACGGCCAGAGGAGGATCGGATAGGGATAGTAGATCAACGCGCTACCGCTCACGGCTACGGTGACAATGACGACCGCAGTGACGACCGCACCGGCGACGACCATGCTGTCAAAGAATCGCCACGAGCGGCTGCGATACGACGTGCGCCGGATGCGGACGCCGTCGGTCTGCGGGACACCGAAGCCGCGCGCCGCCATTGCCTCAGCGAGCGCGATTGCCCGTTCGAGACCGAGCGCGAGCACCGGCACGACGAGTGGCGGCATGTTGCTCAAGAGTCCCCCGCGCAGCCCGTGTCCGGTCGTGTGGCCGCGCACCGTCTGTGCCTCGCGCACCTCGCCCAACGCGGCAAGCGTCTGCGGCAGGAAGCCGAGGGCGACAGTCATCGTCACACCGAGGCCGGTGAGTGGGCGGGGGAGGAGGCGGAGCAGTTCCTCGTAGCCGACCGCCGTGTTGAGCGCTGCGAAGGTGAGGATCAGCGTGCCGAGCGCGAGCGCGGAAAGGAAGCCGTAGAGCAGGGCATTCAGCGTCACCGGCCCGCCGATCACCGATCCGACGAGTGGCAGATTGCCCGGCAGCGTGAAGAGCGCGCGGTCGCCTGCGTGGACAGTCAGGGTATTGAACAGGATCGCAATCGTCGTCAGCGTCCACGCCGCGCGCAGGACGAGCGACCACTGCGCCCCCGCCGCTGGCCGGACGCCCCGCGCGGCCCGGAGGGCAGCCCCGGCGCAGAGCGTCACGAGCAACACGTAGAGCGGATTCCGCGTTGTCGCCACGACGAGCGTGCAGGCGACCGCCCAGGCGAGCCACGAGAGGGGATGCAACACTGAAGGCATCGGTGTCGGCTGATGCACGTCCTGTGTTCGGTTCCTGGCGCTCGTTCGCTGTTCGGACATCATCGCGGCCCGCGTTCCTCGGCGCTTCGTTGGACGAAGCGCGCGGCGAGGGCGGGCGTGCCCCAGAAGTGGAGATGGACGTACGATGTGAGCAGATTGCCGCACGCGTACCCTTCGAGATGCTCGCCCCGCCCGTCCCGCGTGGTGTAGGCATGTGGCGTATCCGCTGGGATATTCTCCCATGTGGAGTAGTGGAATTCATGACCGCGCGCTTCCTCGCCAATGCGCAGGAGTGGTGTGTCCCGGAGCGCGCGGACGGTGGTATAGCCGATCTTCGGCCAGCGACCACCCATCATCGCATCACCCGGAAGGAGACCAACCATCGGATAGCGGCCACCGGCACCGTCAACGAGCGCTTCGGTCAGGTACATCAACCCGCCGCACTCCGCGTAGCAGGGTAGCCCGGCGGTCACGGCATCGCGAATCTCCGCGCGCAATGTGTCGTTCGCTGCCAGTTCGGCGGCATAGATTTCCGGGAAACCGCCGCCGATGTAGAGTCCCGCCGTCCGTTCGGGAAGGCGCGCATCGGCGAGCGGGCTGAACGGTACGATCTCTGCCCCGACGAGGCGAAGGAGGTCGAGGTTGTCCTCGTAGTAAAACGAGAAGGCACGATCCCGCGCGACAGCGATCACTGGGCGGTCTCCGCCCTCAGTCGTCGGTTTCTCCGGAATACGCGATACATCTTCTACCGGAACCGCGAGTGGTGGGGCGTTTCGCGCGAGGCCGAGCAGCGCATCGAGGTCGCAGGTGTCGGCGATCAGGTCAGCGAGCGCGGCGATGAGCGGTTGCAAATCCCCCCGCTCGTCGGTCGGCGTGAGGCCGAGATGACGTTCGGGGATAGCGACTGCATCGGTTTGTGGCACGCCACCGAGCACAGGTAGCCCCGTCGCGTCCTCGATCGCCGCTTTCACGCCGCGATAATGTCCCGCGCCGCCGGTGCGGTTGCAGATGAAGCCAGCGATGCGGACGGCGGGATCGAACCGCAGAAAGCCGAGCGCCGTCGCGGCCGCACTCCGTGCCTGTGCCGTGACATCGAGCACGACGATCACTGGCGCATCGAGTAGTTTCGCTACCTCCGCCGTGCTGCCCGCCTCGCCCCGGTACTCCTGCCCGTCATACAAACCCATCATCCCCTCGATGATTGCCACTTCTGCGTTCCGGGTGGCATGCGCGAAGCAAGCGCATACCCGGTCATGCGGGAGGAGCCAGCTATCGAGGTTACGGCTCGGCAGACCGGCGGCGAGTGTGTGGTACGTCGGGTCAATGTAGTCAGGCCCAACCTTGAATGGCTGGATTGCCAGCCCGCGACGGCACAGCGCGGCGATCAGCCCGGCGGCGAGCGTCGTCTTGCCGACATTCGATGCACTTCCCGCGAGAACGATCCGCCCGCTCATTGTCGTTCCTTTCGCCCCTCGTTTCGCCGCCGTCGCGCGCCGAGTGGGACAATCGCCAGCAGCGCGAGCATGACTGCCACGACCGCGACGAAGCCGCCGATGGCCCGGCTTTTCGGCGCAGAGGATGGCTTCGGCGCCGCGACAATCGGTGTCG
>JALYXG010000004.1 GCA_030947205.1 Chloroflexota bacterium | reverse complement strand
CACGGGAAATCCGACCTATCTCGCCTTCATCCGCGATGACCCACTCGCCCTGCGCGAGGTGACTCCTCAATTTCTCATTGATGCGTTCCTCTGGGATCGCTCGCTCCCGAGGCAACGCGATCTGCGCGCCCCGTTGCTTGTCATGCAGGCGGGCCGCGATCCAATCGTTGATATCCCGGCGACGCGGCGCTGGTTTGGTCGTTTGCAATCGCCCGACAAGAGTTATCGGGAATACCCGGAGTTCGGCCACACCTTCGATTTCGAGGAAGGGCGGCAACAGGTCTGGGATAGTCTCGTCGCGTGGCTGGACGATCATGCCGCAACAGCAACCCATGTCGGTGGCGGGCAGGCCCGTTGCACGCTGCGGACGGTCGCGCAGGTCGAAGTCCTCACTGCGGAACTCCCGTTCCGGTTCGCCTTCGGCCACGCGCTCGCGCAACGCCGCTCCTCGACCAATGTCTTCGTCAAGATGACGCTGGACGACGGGAGCGTCGGTTTCGGCGAAGGCGTGCCGCGCGAGTACGTGACCGGCGAGACGGTGGACGGGGCCGTCGCCACGCTCTGCGAGCACTACGTACCCGCGTTGCTCGGACGCACGATCGCCGGGCCGGACGTCGTGCCAGCGCTGCTGGAAGAGGTAACCGGCACGGCCACGTCGGTGGACGGTCGCCTCGTGGATGGGGCGGCGCGTTGCGCACTGGAACTAGCCCTACTGGACGCGGTGGGGAGGTCGTACGATCTCCCGGTCGCACATTGGCTGGGCGTGCCGCAGTCGCCGGTGGTCCGCTACAGCGCGGTGATCCCGTTCTCCTCGCCGCATCTTTTGACGATCATGGCGATCCTTTGCCGCATTGTCGGTATCCGGCATGTGAAGATCAAGGTCGGGGGCGATCCGCGTGCCGATCTCCAAACGCTTCGCGTGCTGCGTCGCATCCTGGGTCCACGCACCGATCTACGTGTTGATGCCAATTGCGCGTGGGATGCCAATACGGCGCTGACGGCGATCGGGCGAATGCGGCGATACGGTATCAGCGGTATCGAGCAGCCAATCCCCCCCGAGGACCTTGAGGGTCTGCGCCGCGTGACTGCGGCGACGACGGAGGCGATTATCGTTGATGAGTCGCTACGAACGCCCGAGGAAGCGGCGGACCTGGTGGCACGCCGGGCCTGCGACGCATTCAACATCCGCGTATCGAAGTGCGGCGGGTTGCTGCAGTCCGCTCATATCGCGCGGATCGGCGCCGACGCGGGACTGATCTGCATCGTGGGCGCCCAGGTCGGCGAGAGCGCAATCCTCTCGGCGGCGGGCCGCCACCTCGCCGCGCATATCGGCGCCCGATATGTGGAGGGTTCGGCGGGGCGATTGCTGCTGAAGGAAGATATTTCTTCGATGCGCGTCCTTCCGGGCTGGGGTGGCCGGGCGCGACCCGCCACGGGCGCGGGTATCGGCATTACCATTGACGAGGGCATGTTGCGCGCGCATTCTCGGACCAGTCGGGTATTCGCGGCAACTGCTCCGATGGAAATGGAAGGTGAATCATGGGCGTGAGCAAAACCAGCGAAGTGATGCACAGCGCGATGCGCCTGTGGCTCAAGGTGAGCGATGCCGATCACTTCGAGCGGGCAACCCGCCAGCCGGCGGAGACCCAGCAACGAAAAATGCTGGAAATCGTGCGCCGGAATCGAGACACCGAGTACGGTCGCGAACATGGCTTCGCCCATGTCCGGTCGGTCGAGGACTTCCGGCGCAGCGTGCCGCGCAACACCTACGAAACCCTCATGCCGTCCATCACGCGGATGACGCGCGGGGAGCAGAATGTGCTGACGGCCGATGCGCCGCTGATGTTCGCGACGACGAGCGGCACGACCGGGCGCGCCAAGTACATTCCGGTCACCCCCAGCTACCTGCACGAATACAGCCACGCGATCCATGTCCACACCTATCGCGTCCTGGCCGATCATCCCGATGTCCTGGGCGGGAAGACATTGACATCCGTCAGCAGCGACCGGGAAGGACTTACGGAAGGCGGCATCCCGTATGGTGCGATCTCTGGGTACCTGAACCGCACACAGCCCGCCTCGCTCCGAAAATTCTATTCTCTCCCCCAGGAAATCGGGGTGATTAAAGATATTGACCGCAAGTACTATCTCACCTTGCGACACGGCCTCATGGACGACATCCGCTATCTCGTGACGCCGAATCCATCGAGCCTGCTGCTGCTGGCCGGAAAAATGGGAGCCTATGCCGACGAATTGATCTATGACATCCGGGAAGGCACCGTCAACCCGCGCTTCCTACCGGAGGACGCGCCTGCCGCTCTCACCGCCTCGTTGCGCGCCGATCCGGCGCGGGCCGCCGAACTCGCGGCAATCGTGCGGAGAACGGGGCAACTGTTGCCGGTGGATGCCTGGCCCAACCTGCGAGTCATCAGCTGCTGGAAGGGCGGTACGATGCCGCTGTATTTGTCAAAGTTGCCGAACTACTACGGCGACTGCCATGTGCGCGATTTCGGCTACATGGCGAGCGAAGGGCGCGGCTCGACACCGCTCGTCAATGCGGGCGCCGGTGGCGTCCTCAGTGTCACCAGTCATTTCCTCGAATTCCTGCCGGAGGAGCAGCGCGACGACCCCAACGCGGAGTTGCTCACCTGCGAGCAACTCCAGACGAACCATCAATACTATGTTTTCCTCACGACGTCCGCCGGTTTGTATCGCTACGATATCAATGATGTCGTGCGTGTCGTTGATTTCTATCACCATACACCCGTCATCGAGTTCGTGCGCAAAGGTCAGGGCATCAGCTCGATCACCGGCGAAAAATTGACCGAGTCGCAGGTGACGGCGGCGGTACTCGAAGCGGTGAAACGATACGGATTTAACCTGGAGCACTTCACCGCCTGCGTCGAGTGGGGCGACCCGCCGCACTATACGTTCTACGCCGAGCTGGGGGACGATGTAGGCACTGAGGAATGCCGCCGGTTTCTTCAGGCGGTGGACCGCGCGCTCTACGCGCAGAACATCGAGTACGAGAGCAAGCGCGAATCGCAGCGCCTCGGACCGCTCGTCTTGAAACGGGTAGCGCCCGGTTCCTATCAGCGGTTACGCCAGCAGCGTGTCGCCGAGGGCGCGCCGGAAGCGCAGGTGAAGATTCCTCACTTAAGCACGAACATGAAGTTTGGCGAGCGGCTGGATGTCGTTGAGGAAATTCGCGTCGAGTCGGAGGTTCTGTGATGTCCGCATCATCGGCGATCGAGGAGATCTTTGCCGCCGTGCCGCTCCTTAAACGGTTGAGCGCGCGGCAACGGTCACGACTGGCGCGGCACGCCACGACCCGCACGTACCAATCCGGCGATATCATCATCCGGGAGGGCGATACCGGCATGGCGCTCTATGTGATCCTGACCGGCGTGGCGCGCGTCACACG
>JALYXG010000756.1 GCA_030947205.1 Chloroflexota bacterium | reverse complement strand
CGTTCGTCCGCACCGTCCAGCGGGCATGCGTCGCGGAGACGGGCGGCGCGCCGATCACGCGGTACAATCGCGGCCTCGCGGACGCCAACTACTTCGCCGCCGACCTCGGCATCCCGACCGTCATGTTCGGCGCGACGGGCGCGAACTACCACGAAGCAGACGAATGGGAGAACATTCCGAGCATCGGTATCTGCGCCCGCACGCTGATCCGCATCGCGCTAAGCGTTCTGCAATCAGGTGATTGAATGGGTGGCAGCGGGCTGATGAACAGTAAAAACTTAATCCGGTAATGGGGTGGGGCAGGTTTCCGGGTGCCCTCCGGGCGGCATGCCAGACTCACAGGTTGAAAACCTGTGCCACCGAGCCAGTACCCAGTGAAGTTGTTCATGTTCATCAGCCCGCCGCCACCACGAATGCCCCCATATTTTCTGCTACGTCGCGTGGCGCTGCGATTGCTCCTTGAGGCGAGGCAGGATTTCCTTGCCATAGAAATCAATCGCGCGAAAAGCAATTTTTGTAGTGGCTTACTTGCGTCGCCGTGCTGCCCGACGGTTGACGAGTAGGGCGGCCGCCGCGCCACCGACCGCAAGACCGGCCGGACGAACCCAGCGGCGCGGTGCATTCCCGGCGAGGTCGCGCAGCATGATCGTCGCGGTGTTTTTGCCGGGTGCGCCGGAAACGCCGCCACCAGGATGCATGCTCGCGCCGGTGAGATACAGGCCGCCGATTGGCGTGCGGTAGTTCGCCAGTTCCGGCAGCGGGCGGAACATGAACAGCTGGTCAAGCGCCATGTCGAGATGCATCAGGTGGCCGCGAATCAGGCCGTTCTCTTCCTGTAAATCCAGCGGTGACTTCAAGTACGTTTCCGTCACTACGTCCGTGATGCCGGGCGCGTAGGGTTCGAGGGTCGCGAGCAGTTTTCGCCCTTCTGACTGGCGAATCGCCGCCCATGTCCCCGCGCCGGGGGCGAGGTCGAACGGGTGATACTGCGCCCAGATGACGGTGATATGTTTGCCCGGCGGGGCAATCGTCGTGTCCGTGGCGGTCGGCGTCATCACGACGAGTGCGGGGTTGGTCGGCGGCACGCCGGTCGCCGCCTCGTCGCGCGTGCGGCGCAGGTAATCCACGGTCGGGCAGATCAGTTGCATGCCATTGTGTACGTCATCCGGCGCATCGGGATAGCGCGGTAGTGTCTCGGTCGCGCAGCGGATCGTCATGCCCATACCGTTGGCGATCCGCAGCGACGCCACGCGGCGGCGGAGCGACGCCGGGAGATCGTCCGCCGCGATCAGGTCGAGCATCGTCGTTTGCACATGTGCGCCGCTGACGACGACCGACGCATCCATTCGTTCGCCCGTCGCCAGTTCGACGCCGCGCACCCGGCCATCGCGCACAAGGATGCGGCGCACCGGCGCGTCGGTCACGACCTCGCCGCCGTGGTCGCGGATGCAGGCGGCGAGCGCCTCGCTGAGCATCCCGGAGCCGCCGATGGGCCGTGTCAGGCCGACGGTGTGGTAGATCGTGTGCGCGGTCAGGAATGCCCCGCCGCCGACATCGTCCGGGCCGGGGCCGGATTGCGCGGCGAGCCACGCCAGCGGCGCGCGGACCTGCTCGCTCTCGAACAGTTCATCGAGTAGCGCGCCGTACGGCTTGAGGATCGTTTGGAGCAGCGCGTCCGGGCGACCGAGCCGGAGTTGCTTCGGCAGGTCGTGGCCAATGCGTTTGAGGATGGCGGGGAACATATCGCGCGGCGCGGGCGGGGCAGTGAACGCGCCGAACACCGCCTCGTTGAACCGGCTCCACAGCCCGACGAAGGCGCGGTATGTTTCTGCATCGCGCGGGCTGATACGCGCGATTTCGGCGCAGGTGCGATCCACGTCCTTGTAGAAGCGGAGCGCCGTGCCGTCCGGGAACGGGGCGAAGGCGAAGGGATCGGCGTTCTGATAGCGCAAGCCGTAGTTGGCGAGGCCAAGTTCCTCGACGATGCCGGTTAGGTGGATGAGCACATGGAACGACGAGCAGGTGTCCACCCGGTAGCCCGGCCAGAGTTCCTCGGTGTGGACGGCGCCGCCGACCGTCGGGCGGCGTTCGAGCACCCGGACGGGATAACCCGCGCGGGCGAGATAGGCGGCGGTGACGAGGCTGTTGTGGCCCGCGCCGATGATGAGAATTGGTTGCTCCACCCGCTCCCTTTCTGTGCCGCGCGACCAGCGGAGAATACCCGATCTGTATGCGCCCGCACAACGCACGGGCGGAAACACTATGATATACTCCGCGCGTGTTCCTACTGTGGTCAGACTGACGGGCGAACTGAAGCGCCTTTCCCGAATCGCGATGCGATGAATGGGGCGCATCCGAATAATCGGATTCGGTAAACCACGATGGGACATCCTAACGTATAAAGCGGTGATGCACGATCTCGGTGAGTAGGGTGCGAGTGGTTGCTCAATCGGTATCGCGCAACGTTGAAGGGAGCGACCGGGGATGCGAACCCCCTCATCATCGGAGGCGATGACGCCTGTCCAGACGATAGCGGATCGTGTCGTCACGAACGTCGAAAAGGTGATCGTCGGCAAGCATCGCGAAGTGCAGTTGACGCTCGTCGCCCTGCTCTGCCGCGGCCATGTGCTGATCGAGGATGTGCCGGGTGTCGGCAAGACGGTGCTCGCGAAGACCTTTGCGCGCTCGATTGGCTGCACCTTCAAGCGCATCCAGTTCACGCCGGACCTTTTGCCCGGTGATGTGACGGGCGTCTCGATCTTCAATCAGGGAACGCGCGTTTTCGAGTACCGGCCCGGCCCGGTCGTCGCGCAGATCGTACTGGCGGACGAAATCAACCGTGCCACACCAAAGACGCAGTCCGCACTCCTCGAAGCGATGGAGGAGCGGCAGATTACTGTGGACGGTGAGACGCACGACCTGCCGATTCCGTTTGTCGTCCTTGCGACCCAGAACCCGATTGAATACGAGGGCACCTTCCCGCTACCGGAAGCGCAACTCGACCGCTTTTTGCTGCGCCTTTCCCTCGGCTACCCGACGCACATGGAAGAAATCGCCGTGTTGCAGAACCAGATGTCCGGCCATCCGCTCTCGCGGATCGAGCAGGTCGTGGATGTGAGCGAGTTGATCGAGGCGCAGCAGTTCATCCTCGAAAATGTGCGCGTGGACCCGTTGATCCTCGAATACATGGTCTCGATGGTCGAGGCGACGCGGCGGCACGACGAAATCTACCTCGGCGCAAGCCCGCGCGGCGCACTCGGCCTCCTGTCGGCGGCACGCGCGTGGGCGGCGCTCGCCGGGCGCGATTATGTGTTGCCGGACGACGTGAAGGCCTTGGCCGAACCCGTTCTCGCGCACCGGTTGATCGTCAGCCCGGCGGCGCGGATGCGCAACATTGATGGCCGGGGCATTATCCGGGAACTGTTGCAGCGGGTGCCTGTGCCGGGCGCGACGCCATTCAACCAGCGGGTCGAGGGCCGGCCACGCGGGGCGCGCCCGTGAATGCGGCCAAAGTCGGCGCGCTGGCTGTCGTCATTCTGATCGCGGCTCAGGTGAGTGGCTGGGGCGTGCTCGACACGCTCTTTTTCGTGGTCGTCGGGGTGCTGATCGTCGCGTTCGTGTGGAGCCGTGTCAGTTTGCGCGCCCTCGCCCTGACGCGCGAAACGCGGACGGACCGCGCGCAGGTCGGCCAAACGATGGACGAGCGCCTGACCATCGAGAATCGCGGCAAACTGGCCAAACTCTGGCTGGAAGTGCGCGACCACTCGACCTTACCGGGGCACGCCTCCGCCACCAGCCAGGTCGCGCACCTGCCCGCCGGGCAGCCGTACCACTGGCGCGTCCGCACGCGCTGTACTCAGCGCGGCAAGTTCACCATCGGGCCGCTCACGCTGCGGGGCGGCGATCCGTTCGGCCTTTTCCCGTCGCAGCGGCTGATCCCCGAAACGTCCAGTCTCGTCGTCTACCCGGCGACGGTGGATGTCTCATCCTTTGTCGTCTCGGTCGGTGACTTGCCGGGCGGCGCGGCGACGCAGCGGCGCACGCACTACGTGACGCCGAACGCTTCGGGTGTCCGCGAGTATTTCGCGGGCGATTCGTTTAACCGGATCGCGTGGAGCACGACTGCGCGGACGGGCAGGTTGATGGTCAAGGAGTTCGAACTCGATCCGACGACCGATGTCTGGGTGCTCGTAGACCTGCACAAGTCTGTCCATGCTGTCGCGCCGCCACCGCAACCCGGCGTGCCCGAGCCGGTGGACGAATGGGCGATCTCGACCGAAGAAACAGCGATCACGATTGCCGCCTCGATCATGCAACATTTCGTCGAGCAAGGGCGTAATGTCGGCATGATCGCGCGTGGCATCCACAGCGAGATCGTCAATACCGATCGCGGCGAGCGGCAGACGTT
Source organism: Chloroflexota bacterium (assembly GCA_030947205.1). Classification (GTDB taxonomy): domain Bacteria; phylum Chloroflexota; class Chloroflexia; order Thermomicrobiales; family JALYUS01; genus JALYUS01. Next base: position 939 of record JALYXG010000756.1, on the reverse strand, counting down.
GAAAATGCTCGAAGCGCTCTCGGTCGTCCATGCCGACGGTATGACGGACTTGCAGGAAGTGCTGACCGCCGAGGCGGTGCGCTTCGGGCGCAACAGTGCGCTGGTCGTCGTCACTCCGTCTGCTGACGAAGGATGGGTGGCGGGGCTGATGCCACTCGTCTATCGCGGCGTCAAGGCGGTCGCCGTGATCGTGGATGCCGAGTCGTTCGGTGCGCCGCGCGGCACCTATCGCGTCGTCACCAGCCTGACGGCGGCGAATGTCCCGGTTTACATGGTACGGCGGGGCGAGGAGATCGGCCGGGCGCTCACGCACCCGCTCGGTTTGTCGGATGCCACGCCGCCGACGATCCGCCCGACGCCCGAACCGCAGATTGCCCGCCCGCCGCGCGAGGAAGTGCGCGGCGGTGTCCCTGTTCAGCAACCGGCCGCCCCGTAGTTTTTTGCTCTCTCCGGCATACGGCGCTGCTCCTCGCGGCGCGGGGGTTCGCATCATGGCACGAGCGTTCACCGATTGGCAGTCGAGGATCCGTAAACCGAGCCGGGAGGCGCTGCTCCGCCCGTTCCGGTTGCCGGAAGGGTGGGGGACGTGTGCCCTGGTCGCCCTGATGGTGCTGCTCGTGCAGTCAGCGATCCTGCGCGCCGAATGGGCGCCGGAGCTGCGCATCCTACCGTCTGTGACGTGGGTTGGGCTGCTCGCCGGGTTCGTCCTCGCCCGCATCACGCCGCTGAGGAACCACTGGGCGCACCTGATCGGCATCGGTATCGGCATCGCCATTATCTGGTTTCGCACGCTCGCAGTGATTGATGACCGCTTCGGCGGCGGGCGCGGCAAGTCGGTCGAACTCGCACACCGCCTCGGCAACTACATTCGCGCCGCGTGGAATGGCTCGGCGGAGGACGACCTCTTCCTGTTCATCCTCGTCTGCGCCGCCTTGATGT
>JALYXG010000752.1 GCA_030947205.1 Chloroflexota bacterium | reverse complement strand
AAATACTGGATGAAACGCTTGCCGCCCGTCGCCTCCTGATACGGCTCCGGGAAGATATTCTGATAGGCAGGCCCCCAGAAATTCGGCACCTTCGGCTCGATGCTGTTCCACTGCGCGGCGAAAGCAGGAGAACCGAAGGGGATCGGCGCGGCGCTGCCGTGCATGAAGGTCGGCACGGCGACGAGCATCGTCACGAGCAGCAACGCCGCAGTGCTCATTACCAGGCATCGGCGCGCCACCGACCGCTGTGAACCGGACATTCGCTCTCGCTCCCCCGAAAAACCGCAGATTCCCATTGTTGAACCCTAATCAGTGTAGGTGACATAACGCTTTTTCGCAACGTGTACGGACACACAGCGCGAATTATGGACGTGATGCCAGGAGTATGGGGCCGGGGGTTAGGTTTCCTAATCCGAGCCGCCGTCCGCGAAAACGGAGGCGGGGAAGGGCGCGGCCTGTGGGAGGCCAACGAGCGGCAGTTTTTCGGGTGGGAGGATACGCGCATAGGCCCGCAGCAGTTCCGCGCCGCGCCGCTCCCACGAGAAGCTTTGCAGGGCGACGGTGCGCCCGGCGAGGCCCGTCCGGCGCGCCGCTGCCGGGTTCTCCAAATGGGCAACGAGACATTCCGCGAGGCTACCCGCGTCACCGCGCGTCGCGAAGGTCGCACGGTCGCCGAGGATTTCGCGTGAGGCGGGTGTATCGAAGGCGACGACGGGTAGGCCGGTGGCGAGGTAGTTGAAAATCTTCTGATTCCCCTCGGTCTCCGACAGTTTCGGTGCGACTGCGACATCGCCAAGCGCGAGATAGCGGTGGGCGTCCAGATAGGGAATTTGACCGGGCAGGCTGACGCGATGCGCGATGCCAAGCCGTTCCGCCAGCACGCGATAGCGCTCGTTGCCGGGAAAGCCCATAATGAGGAAAAAGGCGTCCGGCACGCGGCGCAGAACAGTGGCCGCTGCTTCTAGGAGCATATCGGTGCCCTGATAGGGGGCGAGCAGGCCGAGATAGACGACCACCTTGTCCGTCGGTCGGATGCCGAGTTGGGCGCGGAGCAGCGCGCGCTCATCCGGCGCGAGCGCGTCCGGCCGGAAGCGCAGCGTGTCCACTGCGTCGGGGATGCAGGCGATTTTTTCGTGGTCCATGCCGCTGTCGGCGCGCAGCCGACTCGCGGCGTGGTGGGTGCTCGTGACGATCATGTCCGACGCGTGGTTGATCGTCCGTTCCAGTCGCGCGAGCGGGGCGCGGAGCGCGCTCGACGGGCGGAGGAAGCCATGATCGGTCATCTCGGCGGTCAGGCTGCCCTGATAATCGAAGAGCAGCGGCGCGTGGTGCGCGGCGCGGGCCATTTGGCCGATCAGTGCGCCTTCGTGGAGGTGCGCGTGGATGATGTCCGGCTTCAGGCGGCGCATCTCCCGCAAGACAATCGCGAAGAGCGCGGCATCCAGGTAGAGTTTGTGGCGCGTCGTGCCGACAACCACCCGCTTGCGCCACGGGATGTCGAGGCTACGCTGGATCGTGATACCGGGGACATCGTGCCCGTTGTGGTAGGTGCAGACCGTCACCCGATGCCCGAGGCGCTGGAGTGCGCGGATTTCCTCGAGGGGACGGACGTGCGCGCCGTAATCGGCAAAAAACGATGTCGGTGCGATCATGAGCACCGAAAGCGACAATCTCTTACTCCCCTGGTACGGACCGGCGCCGCGCCTCGGCGTGCCCGTCGGCAACCCTTTTCCCTGTGCGCTAGCATAGCACACGCATTGTACGTACTCAATACCGCTGGGACGCGAATGTACGTACACTCGTCGCGGGGAACCTCACCCCCGGCCATCGCCGGGCGCACTGTGGTACGATGCGTGGTCTGTGGACGGCGATGGTGGCCCGGTTGGCAGTGGCCCGGTGGAGCAGGAGGCGACGAGCGCATGGCGGAATGGATTCCGGACGACGAGTACAAGACATTCATGGTCGTCGTGGCACACCCCGACGACCTCGAATTTTCGAGCGCGGGGACGGTCGCGCGCTGGGTGCAGCGCGGCATGGACGCCATCCTCGTCCAGGTGACGAGCGGCGATCGCGGCTCCCCGGACCCGAACATGACGCCGGAGCGGCTAACCGAAATCCGCGAGCAGGAGCAGCGCGAGGCGGCGGCCGTCCTCGGCATCAAGGAAGTCGTCTTTCTGCGCGAGCCGGACGGCCAGACGGACAACTCGTACCGCTTCCGGGGCCGGATCGTCCACGAAATTCGCCGCTTCAAGCCGGACATCGTCATCACGCACGATCCGTGGCGGCCCTATGCCCTGCATCCCGATCATCGCAATGTCGGCGTCACGACGACGGACGCGATCTATCCGACCGCCCGCGACGCAATCTACTTCCCGGAGCACTTCCACGAGGAAGGGTTGGAGCCGCACAAGGTTGCGGAACTGCTCTTCTTCAACGCCGAGCACCCCGATTGCTTCGTGGACGTTTCCACAACCTTTGACAAGAAACTCGAAGCGCTCCGGCACCACGACTCGCAGGTCGGCCGCTCGGAAAACCTCGAACAGCGGCTGCGCGAGCGCCTGGAGGAGATCGGCAAGCAGGCCGACCTGCCGATGGCCGAAGCCTTCCGCCGTTTGACGATGCGACGCTAAGAAGCAATGAGCGACGAGCAATGAGCAATGCGTGGGATGCCGCAGCAGATGAGTCACTGGATCCCACCGCGCCGGGGCCGGAGATGCCAAAGGAGCCGGATGCGCCTGCCACGCGCAGGCCACGTCGCCGCGAGCGGATGGTGTATGCCGAGGCGGACGTTGATCTCGGCGCGTTCACGCCCGCCGGGGTGACGACGGCGCAGTACGGCGAACAGGTGATCCCAGTCGAGAAGGGCATCCCCGGCGAGCGCGCCCACGTCGCGATTACGACCCTGAAGGGCCGCAAGGGTTGGACTCGCGCGACGGTTATAAAGGTTATCGAAGCATCGCCGCAGCGGATCGAGGCCCCCTGCCCGTACTTCCGCGACCACGACTGCGGCGGCTGCGAGTGGCAGCATATGGCCGATGCGTATCAGCGCAACACGAAACTGAACATCGTCGCGCAACTGATGAGCGAGGCCGGGATTAACCACCGGCCCGAGACGATCCATGTACTGGACGAACCATGGCGCTATCGCCATTCCGCAGCCATCGCGCTCGGCAAGGGCGCGGGGTTCCGCAAGCGCCGTCGCCAGTCCGTCATTCCAATCCACAATTGCCCGATCAGCCACCCGGCGATCTCCGGCCTGCTTGCGATGCTCAACGACTGGTACGCGGACGGCGTCTATCCCGATTTACGCGGCAAGGTCTGGGTCGAAGTCAAAGTGGTCGGCACGCCGGATGCGCCGCTCCTGCAACTCGTGATCGGCGGCATTGGCGGCATGGACTTGCCGAATCGCCCCGAACTGCACCCGCTGGCGGACAAACTCGCCGCGCTCCCGGAAGTCGTCAGTGTGACGTATAAGCACCCATCCGGCGAGACACGACCATATCACGGCCCGGTCGCGAGTATCGTGAGCGTCGGCGGCGAACCGTTCGTGTTGCCCGCCGGGTCGTTTTTCCAGACCAACCTCGATCTCGTGCCGCGCCTGATCGCGCGCATCGAGTCGCTGATTGCACTTGGGCCGGATGATACTGCTGCCGACATCTACTGCGGCGCGGGTCTGTTCACACTGTTCCTTGCCCGCCGGGCCGGGCACGTCGTCGCCATCGAGGTGGACCCGGCGGCGATTGCGGCGGCACGCGAAACGGCACGGCTCTGGGATTTGACCAACATTGATTTCTTCGCGAAGCCCGCCGAGAAGGCGATGGATCTCCTGCCGGATTTGGCACTGGCCCTTGTGGACCCGCCACGCTCCGGTCTTGATCCGCGCGTCGCCGATGCGATCATCGCCAAGCGTCCCCGGCAGTTCGTCTATGTCTCCTGCAACCCGGTGACGCTTGCCCGCGATCTCCGTGTCTTCATCGCGGGCGGCTATACGCTGCGTACGCTCGAACTGTTCGATTTCTTCCCGCAAACCTCGCATGTGGAGTCATTAGCATACCTGACGGCGGACGACAGCGATCCAGTAGCGTAGGCCTCAGCCTGCGTCTTCCTCGCGCAGAACGCAGGCTGGAAAGCCCGCGCTACCGGGCAGGGACTACCGGGGACGCAAGCTGAAGCCTACGCTACTATCAGGCGCCCTAACGCGCCTGCATCTCCTGCGTGAGGCGTTGCTGGAGGAAGGCAAGGACGGCGGCTTCCTCGGGCTTCAGGCCGTGCAGCCCGTCGGCGATTTCCTGCTCGGTGCGCTGTTTGAGCGCTTCGAGCATCGCCCCTTCCAGATAGCCGTCGAGCACAGCGGGATGGACATAGCACTTGCGGCAGACCGTGGGTGTATTGCCGAGCCGTTCCGCGACCCGTTCAATCGCCCCGACGATGTTTTTCTTCGCCTGCGTCTCACTGTCGAATGCTTCGAATCCTTGCAACGCCATCGCGGCGAGCAGGGTACCCGCCCAGGTGCGGAAGTCCTTGGCGGTGAAGTGCTCGCCCGTGATCTCGTAGAGGTAGCCGTTCACGTCGCCGGAATCAATCGTTTGCCGCTCGCCATCGTCATCGAGATACTGGAAGAGTTCGGCGCCGGGCAGTTCCTTGCACCGCTTGACGATCCGTGCCACGCGCGGGTCTTTGATGCCGATGGTGTGCTCGACGCCGCTCTTGCCGCGAAAATGGAACTCGACGGTGCCGCCGGAAACGTCAACGTGCTCATTGCGCATCGTCGTCAGGCCGTAGGAGTTGTTGGTCTTCGCGTATTCCTCATTGCCGACACGGATGAAGGTCGTTTCGAGGAGGCGCACGACGGTCGCGAGCACTTTCTCACGCGGCAGTCCGTGCCGCGCGAGGTCTGCGTTCACCCGCGCGCGAATGCGGGGAAGCGCCTCGCCGAAGGCGATCATCCGCGTGTATTTGGTCTCGTCGCGGACCTCATGCCAAAGTGGGTGATAGCGGTACTGCTTGCGCCCCTTGGCGTCGCGGCCTGTCGCCTGGATGTGGCCGTTCGCGATCGGGCAAATCCAGACATCCGTCCACGCCGGGGGGATGGCGAGTGAGCGGATGCGCCGCAGTGTTTCGGCGTCGCGGATCAGCGTACCGTCCGGCGTGCGGTAGCTGAAGCCCTTGCCCGCCCGCTTGCGCGCGATGCCCGGTTTCGCGTCGCTGACATAGCGGAGTCCGGCAGCCCGCGCCGATCCGACCGGATCGGCAATTGGCACGGGCGTTTTCGTGCGACGATACGGCTTCTGTTGTGGGCGAGCGACTGCGTAGATCATGCGTGCCGCGAAAGCAAGAATGGTACCATGATCGTCGCATCGTTTGCGGCAAGCGAGTTGCGAATCGCTGTTCGGCACAACCGGCACGGCGCGTTGGAGAGAAAATGCTCGACATCTTCAAAACAATCACGCTGTATCTGGCGGCGGGCGTGGAAGCGGCCGCCGCGATGGTGATTGGCATCGCAGCACTTGAGGCGACGATACGCGCGTTCCTAATCTTCTTTCGTGGGGATCGGATGAGCGGCGGTTCGGGCGCGGATACGATGACCGATGAGAAGGAGAATGTCCGGCTGCGGCTCGGTCGGTGGCTCGCGGTCGCGCTCGAATTCGAACTCGCCGCCGACATCCTGCGGACGGCGATTGCGCCGACGTGGAAGGAGATCGGCCAACTCGCCGCGATTGCCGTGCTGCGAACCGGGCTGAACTATTTCCTGCAACAAGAGATTGATAAGGCGGCGGCGCGTCAGCGAGCGGCAACAGCCGCGACCTCTCCGCTTCCGCCCGATGCTCCCCTGCCCGTCGCGGATCGTGCGGCGGGATAGCTCCATGCCATCGCTGTATCCCCTTCGCATCGACATCTGGGCCGGTCTCATCGAGTTGGGCGGGGCGCTCGTTATTGTCGCCTACGTGCTCGCCGCCCTGCTAACCCTGCTCCGCACGCGCGCCGCCGGCATCGTGCCCGCGCGGTTGCTTGTCGCGCAGGGTGTGTTGACCGGGCTGAGTTTCAAGGTGGCGGGCACACTGCTGAAGACGCTCCTGCTCGTCACCTGGCATCAAATCCTCGTCTTCGCAGCGATCTTCGCCCTTCGCACGCTACTGAAACGGCTCTTTGTGTGGGAACAAACGCACCTGCGGCAACGCGCCACCATTCCGTGACAGACGTTTGCATCCCGGCTTCGCATTGCCTTGTTCGCGTTTGGGTGCGGTGGTAGGCTCTCGGCATCGTGACGATTCGCGCGTGCTTCGCGGCAAACGCCGCGCTGCGGGATCTGGGTTGAGGGGGGCGGCGTGCGACAAGTGCTACGCGTGTGGCAGACACCGTTGGGGCGCGGTTTCATCATGCTCACAACGATGGCCGCCTTGTACGGCTTCGCGTTGAATGCGCAGCAGAACATCGTCACGAACTATTTCGAAAACGTCCTCCACCTCGCGGGGCCGCAGTTCGGCTATATCACCGCGATCCGCGAGATTCCGGGCTTTTTGCTAATTTTCGTCAGTGCACTCTTTTATCGCGTCTCGCTCCAGCGCCTGACGGCGGGTGCGCTCGTTCTGCTCGCGGTCGGCTACACCTTTTTCGGGCTGTCGAACAGTTTCTGGACGGTCGCGCCGTGGGTAATCATCTCTAGCATGGGCTATCACACCGTCCTGCAAACACAGTATTCGCTCGGATTGAGCCTGACGACGGAAGCGAAGAGCGGCAGCATCCTCGGGCGGATGGCCGCGATCAACCAAGGTGGCTCGCTCACCGCGCTGGTCATCATC
>JALYXG010000741.1 GCA_030947205.1 Chloroflexota bacterium | reverse complement strand
CCGCCGTCGCCCATCCTCGCGCATGTTGTCACGCTCTTGCAACGCCGGATGGTGTTCTCTCCACGGGGATGTGACGCCTCGGGTCCTATCCTGACAAGAGACGGTCAAGTGCGGCAGGTGGGCGAAGCCGTAGACAGACGTCCAGGCGTAGCGCGGTGCGCTGACCGCGACCGGGTGACGCTCCTGGGAGAGACCCACAACGTCTGCGGATATTCTGCCGAAGATAGCGAAGGAGGATCGCCATGGGAATGACGCTATTGGTGATCGCTGTCGTCATGGAGGTTGCATTCGCGACCTACTGCACTATCACAAAATCGTACCAGCAGCGGGTCAGAAGCATTGTCCGTATCGGCGCATTGGCCGCGTTCGTGCTCGCCACGTTGGTATCGGTGATCGCGTGGGGGCTTCGCTGGTACGGTTTCGCGGCACTGCTGCTCATCTGGGCGACGCTCGGCGCGCGAACCCTGAGGCACACCGGACTGTCGATGGGGGGCAGGCAGGAGAAGGGATACAAGACCGGACGCAGCGTCATCAAGGCCCTCGCCATGCTGTCGCTCGTCTTCGTCGCGCTGCTTCCCGCGCTGGTTTTCCCCGCATATCAGCGCATCGCAACAACCGGCGAGCATACGGTGGCAACAGCAGTCTACACGCTCGTTGACGAACACCGCGTGGAGAGCTACGCCAATACGGGCAAGAACAGAACGATTAACAAGGTCGTCCTCGAATTCTTCGACTCCTATCTGAAGGGGAGGGGGAGCTTCACCGCCGCGGGAACGTATTAACCACACAGCGAGATGATGAGACCATCCAGATCGGAGAGGCAAGAGATGCCGCTGCCATCCACCGCACCACAGAAAGGGGAACATCCCATGGAGACACAGGTGCGTGACGTCATAACGTCGGCCCATATCCGCGAGACGGACCCGGAGACAAGACGAATACCGCAGGCCTGGATCACCGGCCTCGCGCTGCTGATCAGCCTCCTCGCCCTGGTGGCGACCACGGTCGGCATCTTCACTGCGAACGGCCTGCACCACCGTACCTTTTTGACACTGCGCGGTGAAACATTCTCGATCCAGGGAGGAGGTCTCTACAGCCACGAGTCGGTTTCAGGGGCAGCCCAGGCCATCGGCCAGGATGTGGTCACATTGCTGGTCGGGATACCGCTGTTGCTTGTCGGTACTTACCTGGCATCACGCGGCTCGTTGCGGGGGCAGTTGCTGCGGGCCGGCGCCCTCTGGTACTTCACCTATACCTACCTGCTCTTAGCTTTCGGCGGGGCCTACAACCAACTCTTCCTGGTGTACGTCGCCCTCTACTCGGCGAGCATGTTTGCCTTTATCCTGTCGCTGCTCTCGATCGACGCGAACCGACTAATGGCCCGGGCCTCGCCGCGACTCGCCCGACGCACCATCGCCTGGCTGCTGATCGGCTTCGGCGCGATGCTTGCCTTGCTGTGGCTGGGCCGCATCGTGCCGTCGATCTTGTCCGGCGCCGCACCGTCAGGCCTGGAGAGCTACAGCACGCTGTTCGTACAGGCCGGTGACCTCGGGCTGCTGGTGCCGCTGGCCATTCTGACGGGCACGCTGTTCCTCAAGAACCGCCCGGTCGGCTATCTGTTGGCGGGCGTCATGCTGATCAAGGGCGCCACCTTCGGGCTGGCCCTGGTCGCGATGATCATTGCCATGGCGGCTACGGGAGTGACGATCGTTCCCGTCGAAGTGGCATTCTTCGTGACGGTGGCCGTCGTCTACAGTGCCGGCGCGGTCTACTTCCTCAGGAATCTGTCCGGCCAGTCGGCAGGGAGTAAGTTGATGGTCGCCACAATCAGTGCAGAACGGCGCGACGCAGGGTAGGCGATGAGGACTGGGTCGCCTGCAGTGGAAACGAAACGTCCCCTCGCACGAAGGAATGACCAATGACAACAGTACAGAGCGCAACAACCGTACTGCCGGATGCGGCCCAACGGCCACCGCACCGCATCTGGCCGCTCGTCGCCAGCGTCGCTCTCGCGCTCCACGGCGCGATCCATCTCATGGGGTTCGTCGTGGACTGGCGGTTGGCTCAACTGCAGACACTGCCCTACCGCACCACGGCGCTCGGCGACCATCTCGACCTCGGGACGGCTGGCATCCGCAGTGTGGGGCTCCTCTGGCTCCTGGCAGCGCTCGGCTTCATCGCCGTTGGGGTCGGGCTGGTGCGGCAAGGGAGGCCGTGGCGGGTACCCATCGCCGCCGTCGCCATCCTTTCGCTCATCTTGTGCATCCTCACCTGGCCCGACAGCGCGTCCGGGGCGGTGATCGACGTCGCGATCCTCGCTGCTCTGCTCGTTGGTCGCGGGATGGTCGCCAGGCAGATCGCGCGCCAAGGGAAGGGGCGCAATCCATGACACGGACGATCAGGAAAGCGGCCCATGCGCTCCTGGCACGAAGTGAGGAGACGGGGGACGGTGCCATCACGGAAGGGCAGCTAGCCCGGTTGCCGGATCCCGTGCGGCGCTATCTCCACTACGCGCAGGCGGTGGGGAAGACGCCCATCCGGACGGTGCGGCTCCGGCAGCGCGGCGCCATGTCGATGGCGCAGAAATCCAAATGGCTCCCCATGACGGCCGAACAGTACTTCACGACGAACCCTCCCGCGTTCCTGTGGTACGGCACGCTGCACCCCTTCCCGCTCGTGTCGGTCTCGGCCACGGACCTTTACGCCGGCGGCCACGGCACCCTGCAGATCAAGGCGATGTCCCTCATCCCGATCAGTGAGTCGCACGGCCCGGAGACGGATCGGGGGGAGTTGCTGCGCTACCTGGCCGAGATGACCTGGTTCCCGACCGCGTTTCTCGCCCGCTCCATCCGGTGGGACGCGATCGACGCCGGGAGCGCACGGGCCACCATCTCCCTGCCCCCGGTCTCCGTTTCCGGCATCTTCCACATCGACGAGCAAGGGCGCTGCACGCACTTCACCACCGAGCGGTATCGGTTGGAGCACAAGCAACAGGTCCTGAGACCATGGACCGGCCGCTACGACGACTACCGCGAGATGGCGGGCTTCCGCGTCCCAATGAAGCTCGAAGGGGCCTACACGCTGGAGGCAGGTGAGTTCAGTTACTTTCGCGGCGAGGTCACGGCGATCGCCTATAACGAGCCGTCGGCTTGGTGAGGGACATGTTCCATCGGCTCCACAGCAAGACGGAAGATCCCCGAAAGGCCGCGTCCAAGGAGCAGGAGGACAATGTGGTCAGGATGCCAAACGTGCTTGCTGTTTTCACCCGCGCGACGCGGCCGGTCCGTGTGGTGGCCCACGCCGCGATCTTCTTCCTCAAAGTCTTCCCGATGCTGCCCTCCCGACCCGTCAACTGGGTGACGAAACCACCGGTGATCGAGAAGGTCAGGTATCCGACGCGTCGCGGCCACGCCGACGGCGACCTCTATCGGCCAGCGGGGTGCGGGCGGCACCCCGGCATCGTCGTCTGCCTCGGCGTCGTGCCCTTCGGCGTCGATCACCCCCAGGTCCCGCGCCTCGGGGAAGCGCTCGCTCGTGCGGGCTTCGCGGCGCTGCTCTACTGGTCGCCCGCGATGCGGGACTTCCGCCTCGATCCCGATGATATCGAGGGTATCGCCCTGGCGTATCGCTGGCTCATCGCGCAACCGTCCGTCGACCCCGCGCGGAGCGGCTTGTTCGGCACGTGCGTGGGGGGCGCCTTCGCCCTGATGGCGAGTGCCAGTCCCCGTATCCGGGACCGCGTCGGCTTCGTTGGCGCCTACGCGCCCTATTCCTCCTGGTGGACGTTCGCGCGGGATATCGCCAGCGCCACGCGCTCCTACGGAGACGGGCGCGAGCCGTGGCCGGTCGATCCGCTGACCCGCAAGGTCTTCGTCCACTCAATGACCGCCTGGCTGGAACCGGGCGAAGCGGAACGGTTGCGAAGCGCGTTCGCCGATGGGGGCGGGCAGAGCGACGGTCGCGGCCTGTCGGCAGATGGCCGGGCGGTGTATGCGCTGCTCGCCGCGCCGAACGCAGACGATGCGGAGACCGCGC
>JALYXG010000738.1 GCA_030947205.1 Chloroflexota bacterium | reverse complement strand
TTTCCGACCGGGCCATTGCCAACGAATGCTTATCTCATCGCGGACGAGGAGACGAACGAGGCGTGGATCATTGACGCGCCGCCCGAATCCGCCGAAGTCGTGCTGGCCGAAGCGAAGGTGCGGGGCTACACCGTCAGCCTGGTCATCAACACGCATGGCCACTGGGATCACATCGCGGACAACGCCGCCATGCTGGCCGGGACAGGCGCGCCGCTCCTGATTCACGAGGCGGACGAACCGATGATCCGCGACCCGCAGATGATGGGAAATTACCTGCCGGATATCACGCCGACGAAGGCGGATCGCTACCTGAACGACGGCGACATGCTCCACCTCGGCCGGTACATCTTCACCGTCTGGCACACGCCGGGCCATTCACCGGGCGGTGTCGTGCTGTATGAACCGACAACGAACACGCTCATCGGGGGTGACACGCTCTTCCCGAACGGTCATGGCCGGATTGACATCCCCGGTGCGGACCAGGCCGCGATGCATCGCTCCCTCGCCCGCCTCGCCACCCTGCCGCCCGAGACAACCGTCTACACCGGCCATGGCGATCCGACGACGATCGGCGCGGAACTGCGATGGCTCTCCCAAATGGCGAGTCGCGAGTGACGAGAAGCCACTGTCCCCTCGTTACTCGCGACTCGTTTGCAGATTGACGCACTCGGGGTCACGGGAAAGAGTGTTGGCATCGCGTCTTCTTCCCGATTCGAGACAGTTCCGCACGCTTTTCCCGATGCCGACACCCTGCGTCGCCTCCCGATCCGAGGCGAGGATCGCCGCATAGATGCGCGCCACCTCGGCATTGTTCCGCTCGCCGTCGAAGTGCGTCCGCACGCGGCTCTCCCCCTTGACTGCCATCGCCATCGCCCGCGCCGGGTCATGCAATGCCTCGAGGATCGCTGTCGCCATCGCGCGCGGCTCCTTCGCCGACACGAGCCAGCCCGTCTCGCCGTGGACGATCAGGTCGGCTTGCCCGCCGACGTCTGTCGAGATGACCGGCACCCGCGACACGAGCGCCTCTTTCGTCGTCCCCGCCACTCCCTCCGTGTGGGAAGGTTGCACCGCCAGGTCGAGGTCCGGCAGCAGTTCCGGCACATCGGCGCGCTCGCCGAGGAAGACAATCCGCTCCCCACACCGCGCCTTACCGTACGCGCGCACCCGCTTCTCATACGCCATCGCGTCGTTCCAGGCCCCGCCGATGACGACGCCCATCACATCCGACCGCTGCTGCATGACAATCGCCAGCGCGTCAATCAAATCTTCGTGACCCTTCAGGCCGCGCCGTTGCCCGAGATACCGCTTCGGGGGATACATGATCCCCACCATGCCGACAAGCTTCGTCTCCGGCCCCACGCCGAGTTCCGCCCGCAGGACGCCTTTTGTGTGGGCACGGGCATCGTCGAGATCCACGCCGTAATCCACGACGAAGAGCCGCGCGGCGGGGATGCCCACCGAGCGGTAGCGCCGCTCGATGGCATTGGCGACGCCGATCCAGTAATCCCTGGGGCCTGCGGTGGCGATCTCCACTCGGCGGGAGAGCGGGTTCTCCAGATGGAGCAGTCCCGCGACCTGGAAGACGCGCGGGATCGGGTGGTTTTTTCCGAGCGCCAGCCGCACCGCGACCGCTGTGCCAACATGGTACAGATGGATGATGTCTGGATCGACGCGGGCCACCACGTCCCGAATCTCCTTGAAGACTCCCGGCATCGTCCATGGTCGCTTCACCGGCAGGTCGGCGACGAGCGTGTGGACGGTGGCGCCGACCGCCGCATACTCCGCGACCCGTGGTCCGCCTGCGGGCACGACGACATGCGCGGCGATGCCGAGCCGGACGTGATCGCGCACTTGCCGCACCGCCCACGGCGCGCCGACGGATGTCTTCGCCAGATACAGGACGCGCAACCTTTCATGCTTCGCGAGTACCATGCATATTTTCCTTTGCTTTTTCCTTCATCAAAATACGTTGTGCCGTTGCCACCGCCGAGTGACCGCCGACCGGACGCGCAACACATCGTTCTCTTCCACAGAGAGTAAACCATATTTCCCTGAATAGGTATTACGTGTGAACCGACGGTAAAATGAAAGCCTTGTCATGTTGGTCACCCATATTCCACCATTCCGTCATGCGCGCGGCGGAAATCGTCGCACAACGATCCCTGCCGCGCAAAAGGATGATGCTCGACGCCACAGGCGGACGGAATTATTGCGTGACGACGCGTTGATACCGTTTCTTCCCAGCACGCAAAAGCACGCCCTCCGCCGGGATGTCCGCCGCCGTCAAGGTACGATCCATGTCGTCAACGCGCTCGCCATCCAGGGACGCACCGCCTTGCGCCGCCAGTCGCCGCGCATCGCCCCTGCCCGTCGCGAGGCCCGCCCGCGTGAAAAGATCAGCGAGGGAAATGCCTCCCTGAGCGCTCCCAGCCGCGAAGTCCGCCGCCGGGATAACGGTCGTCGGGGCGGTTTCGCGCGCGCCCTCGCCGGAAAAGAGCGCGCGGGAGGTAGCCTGCGCCGCGCGGGCCGCCGCCTCACCATGCGTCAGTTGCGTCGCCTCGAAGGCGAGCGTCTCCTTCGCCGGGCGGAGGTCCGCACCCACATGCTCGGTCAGCCGCCGCACCTCATCCATCGGTAGAAAGGTGAAGAAGGCGAGAAACCGCGCGACCAACGAGTCCTCAACGTTGATCCAGAACTGATAGTAGTCGTACGGACTCATGTACGCAGGGTTAAGCGAAAGGGCGTTGCCCGTGGACTTGCCCATCTTCTGCCCGGCGGCGTCGGTGATTAGCGGCGTCGTCATCACGAACGCCTCGCCGCCGTCCGCCTTGCGGATCAGGTCCATCCCGCCGAGACAGTTGCTCCACTGATCCCCGCCGCCGATCTGTAGGATGCAGCCATCTTCCCGGTACATGTGGAGAAAGTCGTACGACTGCAAGAGCAGGTAGTTGAATTCGAGGAAGGACAACCCCGTCTCCAACCGTGTCTTGTAGGTCTCCATCGCCAACATTTGATTGACGGAGAAATGCCGCCCGATGTCGCGCAGGAAGTCAATGTAGTTCAACTTCGTCAGCCAGGCCGCGTTATCGAGCATGATCGCCTTACCCGGAGAGAAATCGAGGTAGTGGCTCAATTGCTCCTTGATCTTCGCGGCGTTGGCGGCGATTGCCTCCCTGGTCATGATCGCCCGGCCCGTCGCCCGCCCGGTCGGGTCGCCGACCATCGTCGTGCCGCCGCCAACGAGCGCGATCGGTCGATGCCCATGCTGCTGGAAGTGCGCGAGGGCCATCACTTGCACGAGATGGCCGATATGCAGGCTGTCGGAGGTCGGGTCGAAGCCACAGTACAGCGTGATCGGCTTCTCCGTCGCCCGTCGCAGCCCCTCCATCTCCGACACTTGGTTGACAAACCCCCGCTCCGAGAGCGTATCCAGCACATTCGTCGTCACAACCGTCATCGCGTTTCCTCCCAAACACAAAAACGCCGCCCCGAGAAGGGCGACGGATCGTCGCGGTACCACCTTCGTGCGCGGGCGCGTCGCCACGCCCACCTCAGCGCCTGCGAACACAGACGCGGCCCGGTAACGGAGGCAACCGACCGACGATTCTCCGGCGTTTTGCCGGACCGGGGAGGTAATTCGCGAAGGGCCATGTCCGCAGGCTCGCACCAACCGCCTGCTCGCTGTATGGACGAGAAACCCCGCTACTGCGGTCCCCAGCGCCGTTATTTCCGAGTATGCGACAAAATCGCCGCCCGCGCAAGGGCGCGATTCACTCACTGAGAATGTTACCGAAGACGCGACGGTTCACTCATTTGAGCATGTTACTCAAGAAGGGAACCGATGGCGGTCGAGGACGCGATGACAATCAACGAGCGACGCATTTACCTCAAACGGATGCTGCCGCGCTATCGGGCCGCGAATCGGGCCGAGTGGGGCTGCTTGCTCACGGAGATAAAGGCGATGACCGGGTTGCATCGCAAGGGCCTGATCCGCCTGCTCGCCGCCTCGTCGCTCGTGCGTCGGCCCCAGCATGCCGCACGCAAACGCAGCTACGGCCCCGCAGTCGCGGCGATCATCGTCGTTGTCTGGGAGCACCGGGTTGACTCTCAGCCGTAGTCGGCCCTACCAGAAGAATGATAATCGCTTCGTCGAGTAGAAGAACGATACGCTCGTCCGAGCCTCTGTCGGCTATGACCGCCTCGACACAGCGGCACAACGCGACGC
>JALYXG010000736.1 GCA_030947205.1 Chloroflexota bacterium | reverse complement strand
CAATGAGCGCGGCGGCGTGCTGATCCTTTCCGAGACGGCGGGTGCGCATGAGCAACTGGGCGCGCACGCCATTTCCATCTCCCCGTGCGACATCGCTGGTACGGCGGACGCGCTGCACCACGCCCTGACGATGCCGACCGTCGAACGCTTCCGGCGCGCGACGGCCCTGCGTGCATCCGTCGAGCAGGCGGACATCGTCCGCTGGATCACCGACCAACTGGACGACATCGCCGCCACCGAACGCGAAACCGGGGCTTAGGTTCCCAGACCGTCCGCGATGGCGGTGAGGAGGGCGGCGACGCCGGTGACGCCGGTGGCGATGGCGTCCACGCTGGCGAGGACGGAGGGGGGGGCGGTGCCGTCCGGCGCGACGACGCCAATAGCGAGGCCCGCGATGTCACCGATGGCGCGAAGGTCGCGCAGTGCGTCGAAGGCGTCCACATCGGTCAGATCGTCCCCGAACATCACGACGCTGTCGAGGGTGTGTGCGGCGCAAAGGCGGCGGAGCGCGTACCCCTTGTTGATCGGTACGGGCGGGCGAATTTCGATCAGCGCGCGCCCCTCGGTGAGCCATAATCCTTCGGCGGCGGCGAGCGGTTCGAGCAGGGCGAACAGCGCGGCCCGTGCCTCGCGCTGGTTCGGCGCGAGGCGGTAATGGACGCTGGCGGTCGGCCCTTTGTCCTCCAGGATCGTGCCGGGCGGGATCGGCAGGGTCTGCATCCGCTCGATCACCCGGTGGACATGGAGGGTGAAGGCGTCCGCATCGGCGTCGGTGGTCAGCGTGCCGCCCGCCAGCATTTCCATGCCGTGGTTGCCGACGACGGGCAGTTCAGGAATGCTCACGAGGCGCGCGCCATCCTCGGCGCGGCGACCGGTCAGCGCGACGACGAGCGTCAGGCGGGGGATGAGACGCATCAGGGCGCGGCGGGCATCCTGATCCACGCGGGCCGCGCCGGGCGTCGCCGCAATCGGCGCGATTGTGCCATCTATGTCGGTGATGATGCCCGCGCGTGGCAGCCGCAGGAGGCGGAGCAGTTCCCCCACATCGGCGGGCGGCGGGATGACGAGCGGCGCGGGGGAGTCAGTCGTCGCCATGCGCGATTCCCGGTACGGCGATTGGCACGGCGGCTTGCGCCAGGGCAGCGTCTTTGGCGCGCTGCCGCTTGCCGCCCGTCTCGCGCGCGACGAGGGCGAAGAAGAGGCCGGTCGAGATTATCAGGGTGGCGTTGATGGCGAGGGCGGGGCCGTAGCCCGCCGCGTCGGAGACGACGCCCATGCAAATCGGGCCGAGGATGAAGCCGATGTCCCCGAATGAGCGGTAAACCCCGAGCCGCGCGCCGATCCCGTGACCCTGCGCCAGGTCCGCGACATAGGCGGAGGGTGCGGGGCCGGCGACGCCGGTGCTGATGCCGAACAGGGCGGCGGACATCGTGAACCAGAAAACATTCGGGCTGACGATGAAGCAGACGACCGAGATGCCGGACAGGATCGTGCTCGGCACAATCGCCGCCTTGCGGCCGAGATTGTCCACCATCCACCCGGCGAGCGGGACGCAGACGAGGTTGCCGAGCGTGGCGAGGGTGAGAATGCCGCCGATTGCTTCCTCGCCGAGGTGGTAGCGATCGGCGCCGAGCAGGGGGAGCGCGGTTGTGCGCGTGCCGGTACGCGTGAAGAATTGGGCGAGGGTGAGCAGGCAGATGGCGAGGAACGAGATGTCGCTGAGGAATCGCCACGCCGCGAAGGGGGAGGTGCGGCGCGGGCTGGTCGCCTCCTGCACCGGCGCCTGCTCCCGCACGGGTACGGGGATCGTGTGGCGGCGCGCGAAGGCCCAACCGAGCGCGAGGCAGGCCATCCCCGAATACACGAAGAAGACGCCGCGCGCCCCGACCGCCCCGGCGATCAGTCCGCCGACGGTCGGCCCCGCTGTCGAGCCGAGCAGGAACGATCCCTGGAAGGTACTCATCATCCGGCCCCGATTGTCCGGCGTGCTGATGTCGGCGATCGTTGCCTGCGCGCTGGTGATAAAAAGGGCGGAGCCGATCCCTTCGAGGAACCGACCAAGTAGCAGGACGGCATAGACCGGCGCGAGGCCGCAGATGATCGAGGAAACAGCGGTGAAGCACAGGCCACCGAGCAGAAAGGGGCGGCGGCCGAACCGATCCGCCAGCCGACCGGCAGGGGTGTTCGTCAGGAGGCGGGCGATGGGATAGGCGGAGACGATCAGGCCGATCAGCGCGCCGTTGACGCCGAAGGTGCGCCCATAGAGCGGCAGGATCGGCGCGACCATCGAAAGCCCCACCATGACAAGGGCGACCATCACGCAGAGCGTGAACATCAATTCATTCTGCCGGAGGAGCGCGAGCGTCTTCTTCATGGCGGCGCTAGCATAGCATAGGGTGGGGAAGTTCGAACTTCCCCCGACTACTTCAGAGCGAAGAGGACGACGGCGACGACGATGGCGACCACGACGGCGAGGGCAATAAAGGCAATCGGGGCGGCGGCCATTGTTTTTGCCTCGTGCGGCGTCACATCGCTGGTTGGGACGTTATCGCCGGTACGCGTGGGAGTCGTCTCGCTCTCGTGATCTCCTTCGATGGGGGACTGTCGCTGCTGCATGGATGTGTACTCCTTTGATAGGTCGCAACGCATCATTTCAAGTACGCACGCTTTGTGCCAGTGGCGATGCGCTCCCGCTCGCGCCGAGCGCACGTTTTGCCGCTATGATAGGCGGGCTGGTGGCTGCGACGAAGGGGGGCGCGTGGATGAACGAAAATGAGGCGAGCATCGAGGTGCAGGACGCGAGCGGCTCGCGCTCGCCAAATGGGCAGCACATGTTCGGCACGCACGTTGGCGGCGCGCCGCTCTTCACGCCCGCAGGCGATTGGAATCCGGCGCTGGCGATTGAGGTGATCGAAAATGGAAGCATGATCCGGCACGCGAATGGCGCATGGCAGGCGGCGGGCTGGCGCCTGCGAGTGCGCGGCATTCCGGCGAGCAGCGCGATTACTACCGG
The DNA here is from genome assembly GCA_030947205.1 of Chloroflexota bacterium. Lineage (GTDB taxonomy): Bacteria > Chloroflexota > Chloroflexia > Thermomicrobiales > JALYUS01 > JALYUS01. Next base: position 2,080 of record JALYXG010000736.1, on the reverse strand, counting down.
GCGGATGCGCCCATGACAGCGATAATCCAAAACATATCCCGTCAGCACGGGGTAGACCCGTGGCTCAACCCATTCTGGGGCGCGATGCAGGCGGCGGGAGATGAGGCGCTCGAACTCGGTTGCGGGCCGGGTGAGGACGCGGCGGAACTGACCGCGCGCGGTTTCACGGTCGTTGCCTTCGACCTGCTCCGCAAGCCGATTCGCCGGGCGGTCGAACACGCCCCCGACGCCCATTTCTTCGTCGCGGATTTGCGCGCGCCGCTGCCGGTGCGGAGTGGGGCGGTGAATGTCGTTGTCGCCTCGCTCTCGATCCATTATTTTCTGTGGCAGGAAACGCTGGGCATTCGGGACGAGGTGCGCCGCGTGTTGCGGCCGGGCGGTCTCTTCGTCTTCCGCGTCAACGCGACCGACGATGTCAACTTCGGCGCGCTGCAGGGAGAGAAGATCGAGCCGTATTACTACCGTGTGCCGCCCGATAATCGGAATAACCGCCCGTACAAGCGGTTTTTCGACGAGCCGTCCCTCCGCGCGCTCTTGACGCCTAACTGGCGTGTCGCCCACCTCGCGCACCGGACGATCAGCCGCTACGACACGCCGAAACAGGTCTGGGAATGTCTCGCGTATCCAGAGTAAGGGGAGGATGCCATGACCACATCCGCGACTGACCGCGTACGCGTGATCCGGCCCGGACAAACCTACGTCGGCAAGCAGGGATTCACGTACGGCGCGGGAGTTTCCGCCGCGACGACCGGTGCGGAGCAACTCTGCATGAATGTGCTGCCGATGCCGACGGGGGCGCGGGCGAAGGTGCATTACCACCGGGCCATCGAGACGATTGCGTACCTGCTTGATGGTGAGTGCGTTGTCTACTACGGCGAAAACGTCGAGCACCGGGCCATTATGCGCGCCGGCGACCAGATGTTTCTCCCGGCGGATGTGCCGCACGCCCCCTGCAACGAGAGCGGCGCGCCCTGCATTTGGCTCGTCGTGCATTCCTCCGGCAGCGATCAGGAGGGCATCGTCCTCCTGCCCGAACTGGACGCGCGCCTCGGAGTTTGATGGTGGTAGCGTAGGCTTCAGCCTGCGTCCCCCTCCCGGTAGCGCGGGCTTTCCAGCCTGCGACTGTGAGAAGAGAAAGGGACGCAGGCTGATGAACATTAACAACTTGATTCGGCAAGAGACTCACAGGCTGGAAAGCCTGTGCTACCGGGAGCCGGGCACCCTCTGGGCAGATTTCCGGCCTGCGTCCCCGGATTACCGATTCAGCCAGTTAAGGTTCATAAGCCTACGCTCCTCTCTATCCCACCGTTTTGGCGAAAAAGGCGACGGTGGCGGCGTAGAGGTCCTGTGTGTCGGTGTCGCTGGCGTCAGCGAAGTAATGTTCCATGTTTGGGTAGTAATGCGTTTCCACTGATTTGCCGTGCGCCGCGAGGATGGCGGCGAGGTCGGTCGTCTGGTGGGTCGGGACGATGCGGTCCTTCGCGCCGTGGGCGAGGAGCAGCGGCGGCAGGCGGTCGGGGTGGAAGGCGGCGGAGTAGCGGAGATACTGCTCCGGGCGGTGATCGGGCGTGCCGAGGGCGGTCAGGGCGGCACCGATGTCGCCCACCTCCGGCGGCAGGTCGAGCATGCCGCGCTCCCAGTCGAGTCGGTAGGCGAAGAGGTCTGCGATGCCGCCGAGGACGACCGCGCCGCGCATGCCGCCCTCGCGTTCCAGCCAGCGGTAGACATGGAGCGACGTGAACGACCCGCCGAGGATGCCGAGCCGCGTCGTGTCCGCGCGCGGGCTGATCGTGCCCGCCCGCGCGAGGCCGACGAAGGCGGCGGTGTCGTCCATGTCCGCCTCCAGATCGAGGCCGCGCGTCGGGAAGATCGCCAGTACGACGTATCCCCGCGCGGCAAGCGGCACCGAGACGCGATCCCACGATGCGGGCGTGCCTGGATAGATCGCGAGTAGGACGGGCAGCGGGCCGTCTCCCTCCGTCGGCTCGTAGACGGCGAGGTCGGCGAGCCGTTTGCCGCCGCGCGTGAAGGCGACCGTTCGCGCGCGGCTCTCGCCATGCGTGGGCAGATCGCTCGCGCG
>JALYXG010000733.1 GCA_030947205.1 Chloroflexota bacterium | reverse complement strand
AGATGACGACCAGATAGGAGAGAATGACGACCACCCCCGCGACCAGCGCCACGCGGTGCTTGCGGAACCGCCGCCAAATCAGTTGGCGTTGCGTCGCGACCGAAATCCGCTCCTCGGCGAGGTCGCCTTCACGCAGGGCGACCTCCGAGATGTCCGGCGTGTTCGGAGCGAGAAACCCCTCGTCAATCACTTTGCCGCCGGGGATGTTCGTCAACTCCGCCATCAGCGCACCAACCGAATCCGTGGATCAATCCACAACAGCAGCATGTCTGACAGAAAAGTGCCGATTACCGTCAGCGTGCCGAGCAGCAGGATGATCGCACCGGCCAGAAACATATCTTGCGCTTGCAATGCGCTCAGGAGCAGCGGCCCGACCGTCGGTAAACTAAGGACAATCGAGACGATAATGCTCCCGGAAACGATGTACGGTAGCGTGTAGCCAATCGTACTCGCGAACGGATTGAGCGCGACGCGCACCGGGTACTTGAGGATCGCGCGCATCTCGGTCAGCCCCTTCGCCCGCGCCGTGACGACATACGGCTTCCGCAGTTCGTCCAGCAGGTTGGCGCGCAAAATGCGAATCGCTTGCGCCGTCCCCGCGAGACCGAGGACGACAGCAGGAACCGGGATATGCGTCAGCAGATTCCCGAGCCGCGCCCAACTCCACGCCGCGTCCTGATACTGGGGGGAAAAGAGGCCGCCGATATCTGCGCCGACGAACTTGAAGGAGAAGTACATAATAATCAACGCGAGCAGGAAGTTGGGCACTGCGAGACCGATAAACCCGATCAGCGTGAAGAGATAGTCGCCGATCGAGTAGTGCTTCACGGCGGAATAGATGCCGATAGGCAGCGCGATGGACCAGGTGAGCAGGAGCGCGAAGATCGAGATGACCATCGTCAGGGCGAGGCGGCTGCCGATCATCTCCGTCACCGGCCGTTTGTACTGGAGCGACACCCCGAGGTCTCCATGCACAATTCGCCGCATCCATTTACCATACTGCACGATAAAAGGCTGATCCAGCCCGTATTCGCTGCGGAGCGCCGTGATCGTCTCCTGCGTCACCTGTGTACCGCTGGCTTGTAGCTGCCCGATATAGGCGGTCACGTAATCGCCGGGCGGCAGTTGGATGATGAAGAATGAGATCACCGAGATCGCCCAGATGGTGAAGACCGCGAAGAGCGCCCGTCGGAGGATATAGGCTAACACTCGTCTCACCTCACCTACAGATCACTACTGATAAAGGATCGGGATCTGTGGGGGCACCCCGTGGGCGCCCCCACAAAACACGTTTAGCTCTTGAAGTAGAACGTCGTCGGCTGCGATGAGCACGGAGTGCGGACGGCCTGGCCGTTCGCCTGCCGCCCCGGCGCGTTGCCGAAATTGTTCTTGACGATCCGCACGCCCAATGTCGCCGGCGAAAGACCGACGGTACCGACCGTCCAGCACTGCTCGACCGCGATCTTCCAGATCTCCTGACAGATTTTGTATCGTTCGTCGTTCGGCTTGCCGAACGACGACTGGAACATCGTAATCGCCTTGAGCAACTCCGGATCGGTCGGCTGTTTGCCAACCTTGCCGCCACTCCCGTACCAGTTGGCGAACAGTGGGCCGAGATAGGCGCCCGGATCGTTGAGGGGCAGCGTAAACTGCGGCCAGAGGGACAATTTCTCGGTGCCATCGCAGGACCACAAAAAGACCTGGTGCTTGTTCCCCTGCGCGTTCGTCGTCGCGAGCGTCCGCTCCTGCACCAGAATGTCCAACTGAAGGCCAATCTGCTTCAGATGCTGCGTGACCATCTCGCCGATCTGGCCGAAATCGAGGAAGGCGCCGCTGATCGTCGTCACTTGAATCCGCAGCCGCTGGCCATTGTCGGTCCGGAGCCGGTATCCTTCGCCGTCCTTTTTCGTCAGCCCCGCCTTATCGAGCAGATCATTCGCCTGCTTCGTGTCCTTGACATGCCACTTCTTGCGCCACTCGGGGCCGGGATTATAGGGGGACGCGTCCTCCGGGATGGGGGAGCCGGTCGTGCCGAGACCGAGCCAGAAGGCTTCATTGAGTTGGTCGCGGTCAATGCCGAGCGCGAACGCGTTGCGGAAGTCTTTGTTGGTGATCCACTTCACGATCTCGGCATCACCGTCGTACGACTGATTGAAGTAGAACGCCGCGTCCGTTCCAACCAGTGCTGGGTCAAGGTGTACCGTGTAGTCGCCCTGTTTCTGGTTCTGGAGGAAGACGGGGAGTTTGGTCAGCTCCATATGGCGGGCCTGGTAATCAATCTGACCGGCGATGCCGCGCAGCCCGACGACCTCGATGCTTTCCGCATTCGACATGCTGATCTTGTCAATGTAGGGCAGTTGGTTCCCGGCGGTGTCCACCGACCAGTAGAAGGGATTGCGCTCCAGCGCCCAGGTCGTCGTGTTGATCGGCGCGGTCGTCTTCCACGGGCACATCACCGGCAGTTCGGTGTTCAATTGCCAGTCGTTCTTGAACTTGAAAAACAAGGTCCAGTTGTCGTACTTGGCGTCCTTCGCCATCTGGTCCACCTTGTCCTGCCCGGCGTATTTCGGGTGGAACTGCTTCAGGTAGTGCGCGGGCGCGTAACTGCCCATCAAGCCACCGCGCGGCGCTTTGGACGCGTGGCCGCCGCCGAGCGCTGTCGAACCGGCAAGCACCTCGACGATAGCCGGGTACGCTTCGGGGAACTTGTATTCGACCGTGGTGTCGTCAATCTTGATCAGCGTGCCAGGCTTGCCGTTGATCGAGAATTCAGACGTCCCGACCGGGAGGAGGTCCTTGTTCTGGTAGATATCCTGGAACCAGAACATGAAGTCATCGGCGTTGAATGGCTCGCCATCCGACCAGCGGGCGCCCTTGCGCAGGAAGACCCTGCAACTCGTGCCGTCCGCGCTCAGTTCCCAGCCCTTCGCCAATGACGGGATGATCTTGTTGCCGGTGTAGTCCCAGAAGAGAATCTTGTCGG
>JALYXG010000728.1 GCA_030947205.1 Chloroflexota bacterium | reverse complement strand
CAGCGGATGCCACCGACACCGACCGCCGCCGGACTCGACGGGTTCGCGTGGATGGAGACCGGCTTCGTGCCCGCCGATCAGTTCAACAACAGTGGGAGCGGTGAGCCGGTCTTCTTCGCCGCCGATCTCGGCCTAATCCGCTGGTTGAATGGCACGGTGCGCGGGACGCCGGTGATCGCAGAGGCGAGCATCGGGCCGTATCGCGGCAATGGGTCGCGGATTTCCAGTGCGACGGGTTTCCCAACGATCATCGGCTGGGAGCGGCATGAGGAGCAGCAGCGCGACCGCCTCCTGCTCCCCGCGCGCGTGGAGGATGTCCGGCACATCTACACGAGTGCGGAACCGCGCGCCGTGCAGGATGTCCTCGACCGCTATCATGTCCGGTACATCGTCGTCGGCGATGTCGAGCGGAAGACGAAACTCGGCACGGGGCAGATCGGCGCACAGCGGAATGGCGAGGCGTATGCCTCGGCGGCGGGGCTGGCGACCCTCAATCGGATGGCGGATCAGGGGATGCTGCGCGTCGCGTGGCAGTCCGGCACGACGCTGCTGTACGAAGTCGCCGGTGGTTGGCGCGCGGGAGCGACCGATGCTCGCTAGTGCAGTCGGCTGGGGAGCCGCATGGCTGCTCTGGCTGCTGATCCTCGCGGTGATCGCCCTCCCACTCACCTACCGCCTGATGTCGGGCTTGCCGAGTCGCGGGATCGCACTCGCCCCGGTCGTCGGCCTACTGCTCGTCTCGTGGGTCAGTTGGGCGCTCGCTTCGGTGCATCTCGTGCCGTTCGGTCGCCCATCGCTGTTGTGTTCGGCGCTGATCGTCGCGGCATGTTCGCTGCTCGCGATGGTGACAGATCGCAGGCGAATGGCACGGTGGCTGCTGCGACATGGTAGTCTCGCCATCGTGTTTGCGGCGATGTTCCTCGTCGTCTTCGCGCTCTTTTTCTGGCTGCGCGGCTACTACCCCGACGTGCGCAGCACGGAAAAGCCGATGGAGATTGGCTTTTTGACGAGCACGATGCGCGCGCGCTGGATGCCGCCGCATGACGCGTGGCTGTCGGGCTATGGGATCAACTATTACTACTTCGGCTACGTCGAGACGGCGACCCTCGGTCTGCTCGCGGGCGTGCGGCCGGAGGTGGCGTTCAACTTGATGAGCATTACGCTCCCGGCACTGACTTTCTGCGGCGCGAGTGGGATCGCCTACGATCTGCTGGCGCGGTTTCGGCGGGAGCGCGGAATTATCATCGCCGGGAAGTTTCGTCCGCTCGCCGCGTCGGTCGTCGGCGGGTTGCTGGTGGCGATTGCCGGCAACGCGTTCGGCTTCGCGCGGCTCTTAACAAATCCGGCGAGTGTCGTCCACGCGAACTTCTGGACCGGGATCGGCTGGAACAGCACGCGCGTCGTCAAGGACCACATTGTCCCCGGTTCGGTCGCCGAAATGATCACCGAGTTCCCACTCTTCAGTTTCCTGTTGGGCGACATCCATCCCCATGTCCTCGCGTTGCCGACCGTCCTGCTGGCGGTCGCTGTGGCAATCGGGCACTGGCTGTGCCCGGCCCATCGCGCCGCTACTGTACGACCGCCGCTCCTCGCATGGCTCTGCCCCGACGTCCCACGGTATGTGTTGACGGCATTGGTGATCGGGGCATTGTACCCGACGAACGCCTGGGATTTGCCGACGTTTGCGCTGCCGATCCTCGCGGCGGTCGTGCTCCGTCGCCCCGGTCGGCGGTGGCACGCCGTGGGTCGGGTGGCGCTCTTGTGTGTGGGCGCAGTCCTGCTCTATCTGCCGTACTACCTCCATTTCAAAAGTCTGGTCGGCAATCCCGGCGATGTGCCCGCATTCGTGCAAAGTCTCGAAGAAATACCGGTGCTCCATACGATCATCCAGACGTTTGGGATCGTGACGTGGCCGCATACGAACCTGCTGCAATTCCTCGCGGTCTTCGCCGTGCCGCTGCTCGCGGCGAGCACGCTGATTCTTCGTGGCGCTATCGGTCGCCCGCACGCGATCACGGCGAGCGAGCAGCGCTTCGTCCTCATTGCCGGCGTTGCGGTCGGCGCGGTCGCCCTGCTGACGCGGACGGCGATGTTGCTGCCGACGGGCATTTTCGCTATCGTCGGTGTGCTGGCGCTGCGTCGGCCCTATTCCCGCCCGGTGATCGGTCGCGCTTCATGGCGTGCCTGGACGCCGATGGATCGCGCCGTGACGGGGATTGCCCTGTATGGCGCGCTGTTGCCGGTGATTCCCGAATTCGTCTTCCTCCGCGACGCCTTCGACAATCGGATGAACACGATGTTCAAGGTGGATTATCAATCGTGGGTCCTGCTAATGCTTGCGGGTGCGTACGGTGTCGTGACGCTGGTGTGGACGGCGGCAACGGCATCGCGTATTCCGGCGATCGGTGTACCGCGTGTCCGATTCGCCACTGTTGCGGTCGGATTGTCGCTGCTTACCGTGATGGCGGCGGTCTACCCGGTCTTTGTGCCGTACCAGCGGACGGGCCACTTCGGCACTGAGGGCACGGACTTTGGCGGCGACGGATTGAGTTGGCAGGGCTTGGACGGGTTCCACTATGTGAGCGAGTCGAATCCCGATGAGTTCGCGGCGATGCAGTGGCTGCGCGATCACGCGGGAACGGACGATCATCTGATCGAGGCGGTCGGCAACTCGTACGGCGACTCGCACGGCTGGTTCCAGAGCCGCTTCGCCGCCGCGACGGGCATCCCCGGTGTGCTCGGCTGGTACTTCCATGAGGCGCAGTGGCGGGGTGGGTCCGATCAGATCGTCACGCACATGCTGCCGGAGCGCGCCGCCGACATCGGCACGTTGTACGGGACGACGAATACCGCCGACGCGCGCCGCATCCTCGCCAAGAATCAGATCACCTGGGTGATCGTCGGCCTGACAGAAGAAGAAGGGGAGGGGCATTGCTCCGTGCCCGTCGGCTGCCCGCCCTACGCCGCGCCGGGTCTCGCGAAGTTCAACGACATGCTCGACCTCGCGTTCCGTCACGGTCGCGTCTCGATTTACCGCGTGACGTGAGTGGGGCGTTTCATATCCGTCTTGTTTCGAAAGGATGTGAAATCATGGTGATACCACGACCGGACGCGGACGTGCCGATGCCAATCCCGCTCGTTTTTTTCGGCTCGCCGCCCTTCGCTGTGCCGAC
>JALYXG010000708.1 GCA_030947205.1 Chloroflexota bacterium | reverse complement strand
GCCCCATCTGTATGCATCGCCATTGCTCCCTTTCGCGCGCCGTTGTCAGCCATGAACTTTGTGATGCGTTCTCCCCGATTGTCGCACAGCGCGAGCCACCGCGACATTCTTCCCGTTGAAGATATGTTTCGCGATCTTGGGAACCTCACCCCCGGCCCATAGACTCACTTGTGCGGTCGTGTACAATGCAGCGAACATCTTTATGCAGTATTCCGCGCTACGAGGGAGGAATGGCGATGGCAGGGGAACCGGCGATGCGTTTTGTCCGCTACGCGCAAGGTGGCGCAGCGCAGTACGGCGTGCTCGAGGGCGACATTGTCCGCAGCGCGACGGGCGATCCATTCAACGGCGGCTTGACTGCGGGCGAGGCGGTCGGCCCGATGGCGAGCCTGACGCTCCTGCCGCCGGTGCAGCCGGGGAAGATCGTCGCGATCGGCCTCAATTACCAGAGCCACATTACGGCGGATGCGCCCGGCACTGAGAAGCCGAAGTCACCGATCACCTTCCTCAAGCCGCAAACATCGCTGATCGGCAGCGGCGTGGCAATCCAGTTGCCGCCGGAGATGAACCAGGTCGAGTACGAGTCGGAAGTCGGATTTGTGATCGGGAAACGCGCCCGCTACGTCAAAGAAGCGGATGCCTACGACTACATTCTCGGCCTAACGTGCGCGAACGATGTTTCCGCGCGGGACGTGCAATTCTCCGACAATCAATGGATGCGCGCCAAGGGGTTCGACACCTTCACGCCGCTCGGACCATGCGTCGCGGTCGGCTTGCGCGCCGAGGGGTTAAAGATGACGGGCGCGCTGAACGGCGAGGTGCGGCAGGAGGCAAGCACGGACGATCTGATCTTCTCCGTCCCCTTTCTTGTCCAGTTCCTTTCCCGTTTCATGACGCTCGAACCGGGCGATGTGGTCATCACCGGCACCCCGGCGGGCGTCGGCAAACTGGCGCCCGGCGACACCTACGCAATCACCGTCGAAGGCGTCGGCACGCTGACGAATCCGTGTGTCGCGGAAGACTACAAGGACTAAGGACTAAGGACTAAGGACTAAGTGGAATTGATCCCTCGCTTAGTCCTTAGTCCTACTCCCTTAGTCCTCCCAACCAAAGGGAGGGCTTGTGCAATCGGAGTGGGCCGATGACGGAGACGATTCGCTGCGCGGGTTTGATCTCGGTAGCCAGTGGGACTCGGTGCTCGCCACCGGTGGGTACGTCGTGGGCATCGAGGTCTCCGGGCGTGGGCAGCGGGTGGCGGTCGCCGATCTGCGCGGGCAGATCGTCGAGCGTACGCCGGTGGAGGGTGACGCCTCGCTTTCGGCGGACGACCTGCGCCTCCGGCTCCGCAAACTCGTCACCGAAACGTTGAAAAAGGCGAATATCGCGATGGATCGCGTCGTCCGCATCGGCATCGCCTTCGGCGGGCCGGTAGATGCGGGGCGCGGCGTGATCCTGTATTCACCGCGCACTCCTGGCTACGACAACCTACCCATCGCCGCCGTGCTCGAAAACGACCTGAAAGTGCCGACCTTTCTCGACAACGACGCCCGTGCCGCCGCCCTGGGCGAGGCGATCTTCGGCGCGGGGCGGGGCGAGGAACACATCATCTACGTCCATCTCGGCACGGGCGTCGGCGGCGGTATCATCCTCAACGGCCAGTTGCAGCAGGGCGTGACGACGACGGCGGGCGAGATCGGCAATGTGATTGTCAACCCGGACGCGCACCAGGGCGGCGGGCGACCGGGTCGGCTCGAAGCGTACGCCTCGGCGCGGGCAATTATGCAGCGCGCACGGGAACGGGCCATCGCGGCGGGCGGCGAGAGCGTCCTGCTCACTGGCGGTGCGCTGACGCCGAAGAAAGTCTTCGAGGCGGCGCGGGACGGCGACCACGCGGCGCAGGAGACGGTGGACGAGGCAGTGCGAATGCTCGGCCTCGCGCTGGCGAACCTCGTCACGACCCTCAATCCGGGTGTGATTATTGTCGGCGGGCAGGTGGCGGAGGCGGGGCCGCTCCTTTTCGAGCCGCTTCGCTCGACGATCCGCCAGTACGCGATGGATGTGCCCGGTCGCGCTGTCCGCATCGCCCCCGCCGAACTAAAAGCGGACGCTCCCCTCGTCGGCGCCGTCGCTATGGCCCTGCAAAGCCTGAACCGGTAGACGGGGGATTGAACCACGAAGACACGAAGAGCGCGAAGGAATACGGAGGAAGGAAAATAAGAAATGTAGTCTTCTCTTCCCTTCTTCGTGCTCTTCGTGTCTTCGTGGTTCAAAGAGTTAAGAGCGAGGTGGTATGGCGGTGGGGATGACGGTGGTGGTGGATTGCACGGGCGGGGATGATGGGGAAGCGCCGAATGTGGCGGGGGCGGTGCAGGCGGCGAAGGATTTCGGCATCGCGGTCGCGCTCGTCGGGCGGTCGGAGCGGATCAAGGCCGAACTGGCGAAGCATAGGACTGCCGGCCTCGCGCTGCCAGTGATCGAGGCGCCCGACGAAGTGGAGATGGATGAGCACCCCGCGCAGGCCGTCCGGCGCAAGCCGCAGGCGTCCATCAATGTCGCGATGAAGGCGGTCAAGGACGGTTCCGCCGCCGCGATGATTTCGGCGGGCAACAGCGGCGCGACGATGGTCGCCGCGCTCTTTCATCTTGGCCGGATTGAAGGCATTGACCGCCCGGCGATTGGCGCGATCATGCCGACACTGACGGGCGATCTGCTCCTGATTGACGCCGGGGCGAATACCGAGGTTCATCCCGAATATCTCGTCCAGTTCGCGCAGATGGGCAGCATCTACATGAGCAAGGTGCGCGGCGTCGCGCGGCCCCGCATCGGCCTGCTGTCCTCCGGCGAGGAGGAGACCAAGGGGACGAAAATCGTCCAGGAGGCGCACCAACTCCTGAAAACGACACCGGATATCTATTTCATCGGCAATGTCGAGGGCAAGGACCTTCCGAAAGGTGCGTGCGATGTCTGCGTGACAGACGGTTTCACGGGCAACGTCGCCCTGAAAACTGCCGAGGGGACGGCCTCGTTCATGGGCACGATCTTGCGGCGGGAACTGACGAAGAACTTACCGCGCAAGGTCTTCGCGGCGCTGCTCCGCCCCGCCTTTCGCGCAATGCGCGACGAACTCGACCCGTCGCGCGAGGGTGGCGCGCTCCTCTTCGGAGTAAACGGCGTCGCGGTGATTGCGCATGGTCACTCCGATGCCCGCGCTATCCGCAACGCCATCCGCGTCGCCAAGGAGTGCGTCGAGGGCAAGGCGGTTGAGGCGATCCGAGCGCTGCATACGAGCAATGAGTAGACCGTCTGCTCATTGCTCGTTGCTCGTTGCTCATTGCTCTCCGAAGGAAATGTATGTTCACCGATGAAATCCGTGCCCTGCTCGATGCGCCGCGTGTCGGGACGTTGGGGACGACAAATCCTGACGGGTCGCCGCTGCTCACGCCGATCTGGTTCGCGCGGGAGGGCGACGAAATCTGGCTCGTGATCGGGCCGAACAGCCCGAAGGCGCGCAATATCCGGCACGACTCACGTGTTATGTACGTCGTGATGGACGAGAGCGGCTATACGTACGTGACGATTCAGGGACGCGCGCGGCTCGAAAGCGGGGAGGATGGCGCGAAGCCGCGCGCAATGGCGATCCGCTATCTCGGTGAGCAGGCGGGTGCGCGATTTGCGGAGCGCGACTATATCAAGGAAGAGATCGTCTGCCGGATCACGCCGGAAAAAGTGCGCCTGCGACGCGCTGAGTGATGGGGGCGCTCACCGATACAGATACAACGCCGTCAGCCGCGCGTGCTGTCGGTGATGGAGCAATCCCCATACTCCGCGCGTGCCATGCTTCAGCAGCGCCGCCCCCCAGCGGAGGCTGAGAGGTAGGGGATGAGCGCGCGCTTCGTTACGCACGGGTTGCTGTGCCGCGACGCGGGTAACCAGCGTATCCACTTTCCCCACATCGGCGACGAGCGACTTCAGGGATTGATCGAGATAACACTGGAGATGCGCCGCTTCAGGCAAATTTTGGGTCTTCCGACTCAGTTGCGCGGCAGCGAGCATTGCCACGGTAAGATGCGTCCGCATATCTATCAACTCGGAATGTTCGATAATCTGGCTGTCTTCGCTGTTGTCCATCATCATGACCCTCGCAGTCGCACATGCGACAGAGTGTTGTTGATCCCTCTTATGCAAGAGTGGTGCCACAAGGATTAGCCTATTGCAACGGGATGAATGCGAGTGACCGCGCACCGGCCCATTCTATAATTTCGGGGCGGTATCGCTCTTGCACGCAACGGCTGCGGGAGGACGCGCAGACGGGAAAGAATCGAGGCGCAGCATGGGCATGGAAGTTCGCGTCGGGCCATCCGTGGTCACGATCAATCAAAGCAGCACCTTTCTTGTCACGCGCGAGGATGGCACGATCGAGGCGGGAGGCGAACTTGGCCTGTTCGCGCAGGACACGCGATTCGTCAGCCATTACGAATTCGGCATCAACCGGTCGCCATGGACGCTCCTGAACGGCGGCGCGACCTCCTATTCCGCTGCCCGCTGGTATTACACAAGCCCCGCCGTCGAGACCGCAGCGGGCATGCTTTCCGAGCGCGCCATCGGCATGGTCATCGAACGGGAAATCGGCCACGGCGTCTACGAGGGGATGACCCTCACGAATTACAGCCTTACGCCCGTGGCATTCCAGTTCGAAATCGTTATCCGCTCCGATTTCGCCGACATTTTCGATGTGCGCGCGCACAAACTCGTGGATCGCGGCATCATCCGCTCGCATTGGGACGACCGCCGCTGCACGCTTTTGACGACCTATCACCATGAAGACTTTCATCGCCGCTTCCTGTATCGCCTGCACGACACGACGAGCGAGCCGCGTTTCGCCAATGGGCGCATCGTCTTCGATGTCGCGCTCGCGCCGCAGGAGTCGTGGCATGCGGCGGCGGACCTTGTGCCAATTCTCGGCGCCGATGTCCGCGATCCGGTGAACGATCTGGAGCAGCCCGTCGGCATCAGCGCGCACATGCGGGCGATGCAGGAGCGGTGGCGGAACGTGACGGCGAGCTGCGTCAGCGACAATATCCATTTCAATCAATCGTTCGATCAGTCCGTTGACGACATGGGTGCGCTGCGTATCTACGATCAGGACTATTCGGAGGATGCGTGGATCCCGGCGGCGGGCGTGCCGTGGTA
>JALYXG010000205.1 GCA_030947205.1 Chloroflexota bacterium | reverse complement strand
CGCGACAAGCTCGAACTGCTGCTCGATTACTCCGCCTCGATGCCGAAGGTGCCGGACGCACTCAAGGGTAAGCACGAGGAACTCGAAGCGGTACACGAATGCACAACGCCGCTCTTCGTCCACGCCGAGATGCACGATGGCGCGATAGCCTACAGCTTCGATGTGCCGGAGGTCGCGCCGACGGTGCGCGGCTTCGCAGCGATCCTCGGCCTCGGACTGAAGGGCGCGACGCCCGAGCAGGTGCTGACGACGCCGGGGGACGTCTTCTTCCAGATGGGCCTGCACAAAGTCCTTACGCCCCAACGCCTCAACGGCAGCGCCGCCCTGCTCGGCCACATGAAGCGGCTCGCACTGCGCGAGATGGAGCGGGGCAACGGATAGTTCGATGTTCGGGGTTCGGGGTTCGAAGAACCGCTCCGAACTTCGAACCCCGAACATCGAGCTTCCCTACGGCAAGAACGCGCGGCGCTTACGTGGCAACGATTTGCACGGTGAACCCGCGAGACGGTGCAAGGCATCGCGGTGTCGCGTTATAGCATTTGGGATTCCCAGTGGCAGTCAGCGTGGTTTGCCCCTGGTGCAGGGCCGTAAAGATTCCTTGGGCGTCGGGTGGGGCGATGGCGTTCGCGTACGCACGCACAAGCGTTTCGTCGGCGATATGTACCTGCCAATCGAAATCGCCGCCGAGTGCGAGCAGGAATGACGTGCCCGTGGGCAACGAGATTGTCTGCCCGTCGTCGGCAAGCGTGATTGTGCGAATCGTTGGTACGCTCACGGCGGGCGGCGTGGCTGCCACGATCGTCGGTGGGGTTGCAGGTACAGTGAAATCCCCATCGCTCCCGCAGCCGAGGAAGTGCAGGCCACCGCTATCGCGCGCGAGACCGGCGCAGGTAAATATGCTCGTCTGCGGCGTATTGGCCATCAGTCCGAATGCTTGCAGTTCCTCTGAGATGGCGCAGACGCCGCTCGTGCCATCCAAGCGAAAGGAGCGGTTGTCACTCGTCTCAAAAAACCGCTGGTAGACGAACAATTGCGCCATCCCCACCGCCTGGCACTGCTGGTATGCCTGCCAAAAGCAATCAAATGTCGGCGCGTTCCGGGGATCGTCAATCAGACTCTTGCCGACCATCTCGATACGGCCGCAATCCTGTCCTTGAAAAGCAGTCGGCTCGGAAGCAGGTGTCGGGAGGGTGCGTTGTGGTGATGGCGGTGTCAGCGTCGAAGGCGGAACCGTGCCGTACCGCCACTGGTAGTACTGCTGACCCACGTTGCCGAACTCAACCTGAAATCGGGCGGGATTCGCAGAATTATACGTCAGCACGCGGCGCTCGAAGGCCTGAATGAGGATGCGTCGCGGTATGTCCGCGACCTGGACGTCCGCCCAGAAGGGATCGGTGAGCGCCAGCCCGATATTCTCCAATCCGACACGGGCACGGAAGTCGGCGAAGGCGTTGGGGAGGCCGTGACCGGTTTGGCTATCGAGGAGCGAGACGACCGTTTGTGCATCCTGCTGCTGGGGAATCGTGCGGCTGCCTTGCGGGGTGAGGAGGAGCGTCACCGGCGTTCCAACGGGCGCCATCGCGCCCGCCACAGGCCCGCTGCCGAGATCGCGATAAAGAGGGAAGGGATTGGCGCTGTCCCCGGCCACAGATATTGCGGCGGGCGCGAGCGCCTCAAACTGCGCGTCTCCGCGTTGCAGTTGCCCGGTGATCAGCTCGCGCACCAGCAGGCCCGATGTGACGATGGCGCCCCGTCTCCCCCCGTTGAGTTCCATGCGCCCCTTGTCGAAATACTGCACGAGGCGATGACCGATGCCGGGATTATCGGGGAGGGCAGCGGGGCATTGGCGCGGCGGACGGCAGACATCGCCGCTACCATACGGTTCGTCCTGACCGGGATGTGCGGTGGCGAGCGGCCCCCAGAAGTTAGGCACGACGTGCTCGTCTTGTTGCCAACGCTGGGTAAACAGCGGCGAGGCGAAATCTTCTGCCGCTTGGATGTTCCCGGCACTGACGAGTAGCACTACTCCGATAATCAGCAGCCTGAGGGGCGTTCGTGGGGACATGGAAACCTCCCGCAGATAGCGAGCGAACCGATACGAAGGGAACGACGCGAACACCACATTTGTTCCCTGCCCATCCGACGCCTTGTAGGAGGCTGAGACGACCACAAGGGAGTGTTTGCCATCTCGATTCCTTTCCGTGTACTGCTCACGCGCCACGCCTGATGTGAGCGGTCCGAACGGTTGCAGGCTTACGTCGACACCGAGCTCGGCGCCCTACTTGCCCGCAGGCTCGTAGGTGAGAGAAAGGACACCCGTGCTGAAGGTCTGCGAGTCCACGAGCGTCAGCATCACCTGTTCGCCCATGTCCTCGAAGAGCCGCTTCCCGGTACCTACGACAATCGGGTGGACCAGCAGCACAAGCTCGTCGAGCAGGTTGTCGCGCAGCAACGAGCGGACGAGGGTCGCGCTGCCGCTCATCCCGATGTTCCCTCCCGGCTGCCGCTTCAGCCTTGCGAGTTCCTCGGCGACGTTCCCCTTGATCAGCGTCGAGTTCTGCCACTCGGCCTTTGCCAATGTCGTGGAGGCGACGAGCTTGGGCGTGTTGTTCATCCGGTCCGCATTCGCGTCTCCGGTTTGGTCGGCAAAGAAGCCGGCGAACTCCTGGTAGGTGCGCCGTCCCAGCAGCATGGTGTCCGTCGCGGCCATCAGTGACCCAACCGCCGCTCCCATCTCGTCGTTGAAGTAGGGAAGCTGCCAGTTTTGTGGCGACTCCACGACCCCATCCAGCGATATGAACAACCCCGCGATAATCTTTCTCATCTCGATATCCTCAGCTTTCTTCATCGTCGTTCCCGATCCACTGCCAACTTCGTGGTCTCTTGAATCGGGACCATCTCGGGGCGCCGTTCTCATCCCCTATTCTTACGGCCTTGCTACTGGCTCATAGGTAAGGATAACAAGGCCGGTACTGGTCGTCCTGGTGTCCATGAGCCTCAAAGCGGTCGTGTCGCTCCCGTCCCGGAAGAGACGCTTCCCTCTCCCCAGGACAATGGGGTGGACCATGAGCCGATACTCATCAATGAGGCCATGTTGCATTAGCGTGTGGACAAGATCGGCGCTGCCGTAGATCAAGATATCCTGACCCGGC
>JALYXG010000202.1 GCA_030947205.1 Chloroflexota bacterium | reverse complement strand
CCGACAGCGGCGACGTTGCAACGCAATTGGGGCCTGCTGATCGGCTGTGCGATCGGCATCGCGGCTGCGTGGCTCCGCGCACTCTAACGGGAGGCATATGACGCAGGTAACGGTCACGGAACGCTGGCAAACATGGAATGGGCTCCGGTATCGCGTCTGGGAGCGCCCCGTGCCGGGGAGCGCCGTGCCACCGCTCGTGCTGATCCACGGCTACGCGGCATGTGTCGAGCAATGGGGGCGCATAATCCGCGATATTGGGCCGGATGTACCGGTCTACGCCGTGGACCTGATCGGCTTCGGTGAGTCGAGCAAGCCGCGCCATGTCGAATACGGCCGTGCCTTCTACCTGGCGCAACTGGAACACCTGCGGCAATCCTACCGCCTGGAGCGCGTCGTCGCGGTCGGCCATTCGCTCGGCGGGATGCTCGGCATCGAGTGGGCGGCGGAGCAACCGGCGACCGTCGCGTCGGTGATCGCGATCGCACCGGGCGGGCTGCTCGCGGGCGACGAATTCAGCCCGCGCCAGCAAGCGATCATGCGGAAACTGGCGACGCCCGCCGTCACGCGCCTACTCTTCGGTCTGGTGACGCATCTGCCGTATCGCGTCCTTTCCGCGCCAGCGTACGCAGACCGGGCGGCGATGGAGCCGTACACGCAGGCCGCGCTGAAACGCGCCCTGCGCGCTCCGGGTGCGGTCTGGTCATATTCCGGGCTGCTCCGCAATCAGGCGGCCTTTCACGCCGTAGCGCACACCGCAACCGTGCAATGCCCCCTGCATGTCATCTGGGGGATACGAGATGTGCAGGTGTCGCGCGAAGAAATCACGACCCTGAAACGCCGCTTCCCGCAGGCGACATTGACGGAACTCGAAGGTGGCGGTCACTGCGTCCACGAAGAACGCTCGCGCGAAGTCGCCGCTGAAGTGCGCGCCCTGCTCGTCCTCGACGATCTCCTCGCGCCCATCCCTGCCCCGCTGATGATGGATTGAGGGCTGTGCGGGTATGCTACGATAACCGAAATCGGAAGCGGTAGATCGTGGGAGAAGGTCGAACCACCAAGACACCAAGGACACCAAGAAGAGGGGAAAGAGAACTCTGAATCCTTTCTTCGTATTTCTCTTGGTGCCCTTGGTGTCTTGGTGGTTCGACCTTCTCCGGTGTTGTAGAGAAGTGAGGTGCGTGTGGATGTGACGCTGCTCGGTACGGGATCGCCGATGGCGCCGGAGCGGTGCGCGACGGGGATGCTCGTCACCGCGCCGGGGTGCGAGCCGCTGCTGATTGACACCTGCAGCGGGTTTGAACTGCCACGCCAACTCGCACGCATCGGCCAGCCGATCAACCAATTGCGCAACGTGGTCGTGACGCACCGGCATATGGATCACGCCGGGGGGATGCCCGCGCTCTTTATTGCCGCGATCCCGCTGAATATCTACGCCCTGCCGGACACCCAGGTGGGCATCCGCGCGTTGATGGATGCGTGCTTCCCGGAATGGACGATCCACCCCGAAGTCGAGCGGATCGAGATCGAGCCTGGCGATGCGCGGATGATCGGCGGATTTGCGGTCGAGTTTTTCGCGACCGACCACCGTGTGCCGACCGTCGCGGTGCGCGTCCAGCACGGCGGGCGGACGCTTGCCTTCAGCGCGGACGGCGTCCCGAACGACGGGATGGTCGCCTGCGCCCGCGACGCCGATCTGTTCATCTGCGATGCCCTCTGCGCCGCGCGCGATGGCGCCGACTGGGCGACGCGCGCCCGCAGCCTGATGCATCCCGTCGCGCGCGAGGCGGCGGAGATGGCCGTTGCCGCTAACGCCCGGTCGCTCGCGCTCACCCATCTCGCCCGCTATGCGAACGCCGACAACCTGCTCGCGGAAGCGCGCGAAGTCTTCAGCGGCCCGGTCGTTGTGCCCGATGATGGGATGCGCCTTTCGGTGTAGCGGGGGTGTTGGTAGCGTAGGCTTTCCAGCCTGCGTCCCCCGTGAAGAGGCATGGACGCAGGCTGAATCTGCCCAAAAGGCGCTCGGCTACCGGATCAGGCAACAATCCCGCCCTCGCCGTCACGACCGCCGAAAGTGCGGGATCACCTGTTGGCCGAGTTGCTCGACCGCCGCGAGCAGGTCGGGGCCGAGGGGCGGACCGAAACTGAGGTGGCGTGCGCCCATCGCGACGAGCGTTTCGAGCCGCGCAATGAGGTCGGGCGCGGCGCCGACGACACCGATGCGGAGCATTTTTTCGGTCACGAGGGCGCGGGCCTTCTCCGGGTCCCGTTCGGTCATCATCGCGCGCTCGATGGGGGCGAAATCGGCCTTGGTCACGCCGAGCCGTTCGAGGATGAGCGGGCTGAGACCGGCGCCATAGTAGGCGATCTTGTCGCGCAGGGCGGCTTCGGCGGCGGCGGCATCGCTCGAAAGTGAGACCCAGATACATGCAGCCAGATCAATGCTCTCGATGGAACGCCCCGCCGTCGCCGCGCCCGCTTCGACGAGCGGGCGGACGGTGGCGAAATGCTCCGGCGGGAACAGGAGCGGCAGCACGCCATCCGCAACTTCGCCCGCGAGTGCGAGCA
Organism: Chloroflexota bacterium; assembly: GCA_030947205.1. Classification (GTDB taxonomy): domain Bacteria; phylum Chloroflexota; class Chloroflexia; order Thermomicrobiales; family JALYUS01; genus JALYUS01. Next base: position 259 of record JALYXG010000202.1, on the reverse strand, counting down.
TCCTCGGCCCCATCGCGCCGAGGTAAATCGGCACGCGTCGTCGCGGGGTGAAGCGCAAATATGCTTCCGGCGTCCATCCGGGCACGACGCCACCGCCGAGGATCGCATTAATATTCGCAATCGCGTTCCGCGTCTCAGCAAGTGGCCGTTCCGGCGCGATGTTGACCCACTTCAGCAGTTCCGCGCCACCGGCGGCGATGCCGAGGTTGAACCGGCCACCGCTGATCTCATCCAGCGTCGCGGCGAGCATGGCGATCTC
>JALYXG010000686.1 GCA_030947205.1 Chloroflexota bacterium | reverse complement strand
GTATATCGGCGCGGAGGTGGCATGAGAAACCTCACCCCCCATCTGCCCAAAGGGCGCCCGGCTCTCCTTTGCTGCCGAGCAAAGGAGAGGGGGAGTGAGAGAGAAGCGCTGCTCGATGTGCGCGATCTTTCGGTGCGGTATGGGAGCATCGAGGCGCTCAGGGGCGTGGCGCTTTCGGTGATGCCGGGGGAGTTCGTGGCGATTGTCGGGCCGAATGGGGCGGGCAAGAGCACGCTCGTCAACACGATTGCCGGACTGTTACGCCCGGCGCGCGGCACCATCACCTTCGACGGGCAGCCAATCGGCGGACTTTCCTCGGCGCGCGTCGTGCAGCGCGGCATCGCGCAGGTGCCGGAAGGGCGGCAGGTTTTCAGCGACCTGAGCGTGGCGGACAACCTCCAACTCGGCGCATTCGGCCGCTATTTCCGCTCCCCCTTTCTTGTGGACGGCGCCGTGAGGATATTCGGCAACCGCCGCGCGATGCAGACGGACCTCGACCGCGTCTACGCGCTTTTTCCCAAGCTGCATGAACTGCGGGACCGCGCGGCGGGCACGCTGTCGGGGGGCGAACAGCAGATGCTCGCGCTTGGCCGCGCCTTGATGAGCGAGGCGCGCCTGCTGATGATCGACGAACTCTCGCTCGGCCTCGCACCGATCATCGTGCGCGACATCGCCGAGCACCTACGCGCGCTGAACGCCGATGGCCTGACGGTACTCCTCGTCGAGCAGAACGTCAATCTCGCCTTCGCGCTGGCGGAGCGCGTCTATGTGCTGGAAAATGGTCGTGTGCGGGCTGAGGGGACACCCGACGCACTACGACAGCAACCGGAGATCGAGCGCGTCTACCTCGGCAGCCCGGTCGAGGCAACAGCGATGGAGGTGCAAGATGCGTCAGGGCCCCGATAAGATGACCCGGTACAGAAGAGGTGGTAGCGGGCTGGAAAGCCTGCTACTGGTCCGTCACAAGGCATTTGACACGTACTGGTGGAGCAGGCTTCAGCCTGTAATCCCCGGACAGCAGGCTGAAGCCTGCTCCACCGATAAATCTCGAGGCGTACGACAGTGAGTGAGTTCGGACAGTACCTCGTCACGGGGATCGCCACCGGCGCGTCGTTCGCGCTCGTCGCCCTCGGCTTCGTGGCAATCTACCGCGTCACGCATGTCGTGAACTTCGCGCAGGGCGCGTTCGCGATGCTTGGCGGCTACGTAATGTCCAGCATGCTCGACCGCGCGCTGCCGGGTCCGCTCGCCGCCTTGTTCGCGATCCTGATCGTCGCCGTCATTGGCACACTGATCGGCGTGATGGCGGTTGGCAAGCCGCGCCTGCCGATCATCGCCTCCTTGATGATTACGCTCGGTCTATCGGTGCTGATCGAGGGGATCTGCCTCTTGATCTGGGGCGATATTCCGACGACCTACGATGGCGTCGGCGCGAAGGCGATCTCATTCGCCAACATCTTCGTGCTGCCGCAGCAGCTCGTCGTCGTGGCGGCGGTGGCGATTGTCTTCCCTTTGTTCCAACTCTTCTTCGCGCGCACGTATATCGGCAAGGCGGTGACCGCCTGCGCGCTCAACGCCCGCGCCGCGCAGTTGGTCGGCATCAACCCGCGTGTGATGGCCTTTCTCGCCTTCGGGGTCGCGGCGGCGTGCGGCGCGCTGTCCGGCATCCTGACAACTCCGCTCTCGCCGCTCACGTCGAACGCGGACGTCAACATCGCCGTCAATGGCTTCGCGGGGGCAATCGTTGGTGGCCTGATCAGCCCGGCGGGCGCGGTAATCGGCAGCCTCGTTTTGGGCATCGCGCAGACGATGATGGCGGGCTACTTCGACCCATCGTACCAACTCGTCGTCGCCCTGCTGGTGATGATCGCCGTCCTGATCGCCCGCCCCAACGGCCTCTGGCGCCGCGCATGAGGGGTATTTTGAACCACGAAGGCGCGAAGAGCACGAAGAGGGAAAAGAGGGGAAGGATTGCTTTCTTCCTCTCTCCTTCTTGCTCTTCGTGCCTTCGTGGTTCAATTCTTTCTCCGGAGGGATGATGACGGTGCGGCGGGTGATTGTTGGGGTGTTGGCACTGGTGGCGGCGGTGATTGTTGCGCTGTTGCCGCGCGGGCTATCGGCGGATAAGCGGGACATCGTCATCTTCATCGGCTTGTACACGATTGTCGGGGCGGGGTTGACGCTGCTGATGGGTTTCGCAGGTCAGGTATCGCTCGGGCAGGGGGGCTTTTTCGCCGTCGGCGCGTACACCGTCGGCATCCTGACTGCGAAGGCGCACTGGAACCCGTGGGTCGCGCTACTCGTCGCGCCGGTGGTGGCGATGGCGGTGGGCTATGTCGTCGGTCTGCCGCTGCTGCGCCTGCGCGGGCATCACCTCGCGGTGGCGACGCTCGCGTTCGGCATCATCGTTTATACACTCCTGAACAACCTACGCGGACTGACGGGCGGGCCGATTGGCCTC
>JALYXG010000673.1 GCA_030947205.1 Chloroflexota bacterium | reverse complement strand
TACGAATAGCGGTTCGGCAGGAGGTGGATGAATTCGAGGATGACCGCGCGCCGAAAGACGCGGAAGCCGCTCGTCAGATCGGGGATATGCGTCCCCGCGAGGTACGATGCCATCCACTCAAGCGCGCCATTGCCGAGCGCGCGCATCCGGTTCTGGTGCGATGTTTTCGTCCGCGCGCCGACGATCAAATCATAGACGCCCGTGTGAATGAGCAACTTACCGATGTCCGCCGGTTCCTGCTGCCCGTCCGCATCGAGGAGCAATACATAGTCGCCGCGCGCCGCGCGAATCCCGGTCTTGACCGATGCGCCATTGCCCTTGTTGTATGGGTGACGCACTATATGCACCGGAAGCCCTTGCAGTTGATCCCCCGTTGCGTCGGCACTGCCGTCGTCAACGACGATCACCTCCGCGTCCGGGTAATCGCCGCAGACACGGGCGAGCACGGCGCGGATGCCGACGGCTTCGTTGTATGCCGGGATGACGATCGAGAGCGTTGTCCCCGCCGGCAGGAATGCCGCCGCGCCCATCGTCCCCTTCTCCTTCACGGCGGCTGTTGCCTGTTGCATGCCATCCCCACGATCCCCCGCACCCAATTGAACGTACACCCGTGTCAGCGGTCGCGCGTTCGGCGCATTGTACACTACCAACCGCATCGCGTTTTCTCATCGGCACGAATTGTGATGTCACCGGATTACCGTGCTGTGGAGAATGGTAACTCCACGGCATCGGTCGCAAGACCGCGAAAGGAGACGACCATGACCCAAGTCACCGTTGCGACTGACAAAGGCGTGTTGGTCGCCCGCTCCCGAAACGGCGAATGGAAGCGCGCCGAATACCTCGACGGCAGCGATGTCCAGGCGCTCGCCGCCGATCCATTGCGGCCTGCGATCATCTATTGCGGCACCTATGGTCAGGGACTTTGGCGCAGCGACGATGCGGGCGACAACTGGCGTCCGGTCGGAGAAGGGATCACCGAGCCGCAGGTGATGTCGGTCGCCGTGAGCGCGCACGAGCGGTCCGGCGGCGATGGCGTCGTGTACGTGGGAACCGAGCCGAGCGCGCTGTTCCGCTCCATAAATGGCGGCGCGACGTGGCAGGAATGCGCGGCCCTCCGTGCGCTGCCGTCCGCACCGACGTGGAGTTTCCCGCCGCGCCCGTACACCAGCCATGTCCGCTGCATTACGCTCGATCCGCACACGCCGGGCATTCTCTCCCTTTGCATCGAGGCGGGTGCACTCGTCCGCAGCATGGATGGGGGAGAAACATGGAGAGATCGCGTGCCGACCGGCCCATACGACACCCATACCCTGCTCGCCCACGCCGACGCGCCCGGTCGGCTCTACGCGGCGGCGGGCGATGGCTTCATGCGACCGGGTACGGGCTATGCGGAAAGCGACGACGCGGGCGCATCGTGGCGGCACATCGGCGAGGGACTCCCGCACCAGTATCTCTGGGGCGCGGCGGTTGATCCCGGCGATCCGGACACCGTCGTCGTTTCCGCCGCGCGCAGCCCGAATCAGGCGCACAACCCGACCACCGCCGAGTCGTTCGTCTACCGGCGATCCGGCGACGGCTGGCAGGCGGGTGGGGACGGCCTGCCGGTCGGCGCGGGGATGCTCGCAGCCGTGCTGGCGACGAACGGCGCCGAACCGGGCATCTTCTACGCCGCCGCCAACACCGGACTGTACCGCTCGGCGGACGGTGGTCGCTCATGGTCGTCGCTTCCGGTCGCGTGGCCGGACTCCTACCGTTCCCGCCATATCAACGCGCTCGTCATCACTGAATCTGCCCGCTGAGGCGACCGCGCAAGGAGATCATACTGGTGGAGCAGGCTTCAGCCTGCCGTCCGGGGACTGCAGGCTGATGAACCTTAACAACTTAACTGGGTAATGGCTTGGTGGGGCAGGTTTTCAACCTGCCAGGTTCACAGGTTGAAACCCTGTGCCACCCATTACCGGATTAAGTTGTTAAGGTTCATCAGCCTGCGCCCCGACCCTTGAAGCACTCCTTGGAGGGATGGGACGCAGGCTGAAGC
>JALYXG010000617.1 GCA_030947205.1 Chloroflexota bacterium | reverse complement strand
CGCGCCGCCCAAGCGACCGCCGCCGCGTGGTTGCCGGACGAGACCGTGATGACACCGCGCGCCTTTTCGTCGTCCGAAAGTTGCACGATGTTGTTGTACGCGCCGCGCGCCTTAAACGAACCCGTCTTCTGGAAGTTCTCGGCCTTCAGATAGATTTCCACGCCCAGCCGCTCCCCGAGCGTCCGGGACGTGAACAGCGGTGTGCGATGAACCGTGCCGGCGATCCGCGTCCGAGCACGCTCGATGTCCTGCAATGTCGGTGCGTCCATGTCGCTCCCCTTCCTCGCGATCGTTGCTTTGTCGGAGGGCAGTATACCCGGAAACGGCCTCTCCCCTACTGCCCGGCGGGCACCCGCCGTTCCGCTTCTCACGAACCACGGGAACGCATACGCCCTGTTCTTCGCCCGCGAAACGACTTGGCGCATCTCCGCCGCACTTGCCATAACGTACACGCTCAGTGTACGGTGTCGCGCGTGGGGTGGGGTCTCCTAGTGGAAGGACACGGGATTCATGCGACGCTGGTTCATGCTTGCTCTGATTGCACTACTCGTCGGCTGCGGTGGTAGCGCCACACCGACGCCAACGACCGCACCACCGACCGCTGCGCCAACGACCGCATCGCCCACCGTCGCGCCGCAGGCCGCACTACCGGCGACCGCGACAGCGGCGCCAACGAGCGCGCCGACCGTCGCGCCAACGAACACCGCCGCCGCGACAACCGCTGCCACGAGCGCGAGCAGCACCGCCGCCCCCACGACGGCCGCGACAAAATCGCCCGCAGCGGCGAATGGCGATCTCACGCAACTTCACGTCGGCGACAACGGCGATGGGTACGGTTTCAATGTCTGGGGATTGAGCGGCGATCCCGCCTTCCGCGACAAGGTCTACGCCAATGTGCAGGGCGCCGGATTCGGTTGGGTCCGCCAGCAGGCGCAGTGGGCCGCGATGGAACCGCAAAAAGGAAGCTACGGCAACGACACGACCGCGCAACTCGACCAGTTCGTTAACGGCGCGAACGCGAAGGGACTAAAAATCCTCCTCAGCGTCGTCAAGTCGCCCGACTGGGTCGGCGCGAAGGGTGGCCTGCCGACCAAAACGCAGGATTTCACGGACTTTATGTCCTTCCTCACCCAACGCTACAAGGGCAAGGTGCAGGCGTACGAAATCTGGAACGAGCAAAACTACGCCGTCGAGACGGGCGGCAAGGTAAATGTGGCAGCCTATCCGCCCGTCCTCAAAGCAGGTTTCCAGGCGGTCAAGAAGACCGACCCGAAGGCGGTCGTCGTCTTCGGTGGCATGACGCCGACCGGCGTAAATGACCCGTCCATCGCGCTCAATGAGGTTGACTATCTGCGGCAGATTTACGCCTACAACAGTGGCGAAATCAAGCAATACTACGACGTGCTCGGCGCGCACCCCGGCTCCAACTGCAACGACCCCGACCACTCGTACCCCGCCAACCCGCAAGGTTGCGATGTGAGCGGCACGGGTAAGGCCGATTTTTCGACGGACAACTCCTTCTACTTCCAGCGCGTCGTCGAGTTGCATCAGGTGATGCAGGACGCCGGCGAGGGCAATACGAAGATGTGGCTGACCGAGTTCGGCTGGACGACCGCGAACGAGGCGAAGGGGTACGAGTACGGCAAGTTCGTTTCCGAGGCGCAGCAGGCGCAATACTTGACGCGCGCGTTCGAGCTGGGCAAATCGTACCCGTGGATGGGCGTGATGTTCGTCTGGAATCTCAACTTCTCCACCATTACGCCACCCAGCGACGAGAAATACCCGTGGGCCGTCCTCAAGAGCGACGGGTCCCCCCGCCCCGCGTATACCGCGCTGAAGAACATGCCAAAATGACGAAGGACTGAGGACTGAGGACTGAGATCTCGGCGTACCGCTGTCGGCGTTCGTTGCCCACTGATCGTTGCGCATTGCCCGTTCCCAGCCATCATGCCGATTGCCGATACCGAGGTCCGCTCAGTCCTCAGTCCTTCGTCACGTGACACAATTTCGCCACAAGTTTGGCATATCATAGCGAAACCCCTCGGAGATACTTTTCGTGGTACAAAGGGAGTGGTTCGATACCGCTCCACGACGAAAAGGAGGATGCTCTGGTGCAACCAATCGCAGCCACGCAACCCACTACGCCAATGATGGCGCAGGCCGCTACCGATCTCAACACGGCTCCGGCGGTGCTGCGGACGCAAGGGCTACGGAAGCAATACGGGCGCGTCACCGCCGTGCAGGATGTCTCGATCACGGTGCAACAGGGGGATGTCTTCGGCTTTCTCGGCCCGAATGGTTCCGGCAAGACGACGACCGTCGCGATGATCCTCAGTCTGATCGAGCCGACGGCGGGCACGGTCGAACTCTTCGGCCAGACCACGCGCGAAGGCTGATATAACGCACTCCACCGCGTCGGTTGCATCATCGAGTCGCCCGCCTTTTATCCCTTCCTTTCCGGGCGGGACAATTTGCGCGTCGTTGCGCGGCTCCGGGGTGTGCCGATGGCGCGCATCGCCGAGGTACTCGATTAGGTCTTCCTGACCGACCGAGCGGACCGCAAATACAGTGCCTATTCGCTCGGCATGAAGCAACGATTAGCAATCGGCGCGGCGCTCCTCAACGACCCCGAACTGCTGATGCTGGACGAGCCGACGAACGGCCTCGACCCGGAAGGGATGGTTGAGGTTCGCAATCTCACCCTCCATCTGGCGTCGCTGGGCAAGACGATCTTCCTGTGCTCTCACCTGCTCGCGGAGGTGCAGCAAGTCTGCACGCGCGTCGCCTTCATCAATCGCGGCGTGATCGTCAAGCAGGGCACGACGGAAGACCTATTACGCACCGACAACACCCACTATCTCGAAGTGGACGACCTGCCGCGCGCGATGGAGTTCCTGCGCCAAGCGCCGTACATCACCGAGGTACATCCCGAAGGACGCGGCCTGCAAATCACCTGCACGGGCGACTGCGCCGCCGATGTCGCGACTGCACTGATTGGCGCGGGCCTCCGACTTTCCCGCTTGCAACCGATCGAGACGAGCCTCGAATCCATCTACCTCGAACTCGTCGGCGCGGATGCACAGCAGCCAGGTATGTCGGCTGGTCGCTCATAATCCCGGTAGCCGGGCGCCCTTTGGGCAGATTCAGCCTGCATCCCTGATAGCGGGGGCTTTCCAGTCTGCGAGAGCGATAGAGGGACGCAGGCTGAAGCCGACGCTACCATGAGGTAGAAGGAGAAATAGCACAATGGGTAGCATGATTGCGGCGGAGCTGTTCAAATTGCGCAAGCGGCCGATGACGTGGTGGATGCTCGGCATCATGGCCGCGATCACCACGCTCGTCTTCACGATTACCTACCAAATCGGCCATCACAGCAACAGCGCGGCCACGGCGCGGCAGTCGCTCCACCGCGTCTATCTCCCGCAAGGGACGCATACCGCCGTCAGCGCGGCGAACGCGCTCTGGGGTATCCTCGTCGTGATCGCCGTCGCGGTCGTGATGGGCAATGAGTTTCAGTACGGCACGATCCGCACGCAGCTCGCGATGGGGCTGCGACGTATTCCGTACATTCTGGCGAAGGCGATTGCCGTCTTTTTCGCGGGCGTGATCGGCCTCACGATCATTATTCTCTTCGGCATCGGCCTGAGCATCCTGCTTACTGCGGTAGATGGCGCGACGATGCAGTGGAGCGGCACGTTCGATCGGGGCTTCTAGCAAGACATCGGCGTGCGACTGCTCAGTACCACGACGACGTTCGCGCTTGCCCTCTTCATCACGCTGCTCGCGCGGCAGGTCGTCGCCGGGGTCGCGGTCGTGCTCGGCTACACGATTTTGGAAGGCACGATCACGGGCATTCTTTCTGGCTTCGGCGGTGGCTGGGCGCGGGCGG
>JALYXG010000557.1 GCA_030947205.1 Chloroflexota bacterium | reverse complement strand
GGAGGCGTGCCGCAGTTCAGTGAGACGCCGTATGCGTTCGCCCACACGGCGGACGCGCTTTCGCTCACCTATGCGGTGCCCGAGGATTCAGCGGCACACCGGGCGCTGAAGCGACACAATAGCGTCGCCTTCCGCGTCGGCACAGCCGAAGGCACGATATGGCTGGAAGGGAGCGGGCGCGCGGTGATCGTTCACGATCGCGCGGTGAACGCCGACTTGTTGCGGCAGATCGGCGCGCGGATGGCGGATGATGCGAAGCCGCAGCCGAACACGCACCGTGCGGTGCGGATCGTGCCGGAAACGGTGACGGTCGCGACGAAGCGGGCCGGAACGATTCAGGCGCAGCCGATCACCTTCGCGCCCGGTGCGCGGCGCTGGGGCTATCCGGGCAGCACGATCAATGAACGGTTGGAGCGGTTCGCGGCGGTGACGCGGGCGAATGTCGTGCCGGTGATGGCGATGCCGGTGAGCATCGGCGCGGCGCTGGCGTGGCAGCGGGAGGGTGTTTTCCGGCCCCTACCCTACGCGCTGACCCTCGTCGGCGCGGTGGCGGCGCACCTCGCCTCGAATGTCACGAACGACATCTTCGACTTCCGCTCCGGCGCGGACGAGCGAGCAATCGCGATGGCGGCGGAAGGGACAGTGGACACCTCCTCCGGCGCGCTAACGGGCGGCATTCTCTCCGAGCGGCAGGCGAACCTGCTCGCGGCGGGATTGTGGGGTACCGCGCTCTTGTGTGGCGTCGGGCTGACGAAAACGAGCGGCCCGGCGGTGCTCGGTTTGGCTGCGGCGGGCTTCGGGTTCGGCACACTCTACGTTGCGCCGCCGCTGGCCTATGGGTACATCGGCCACGGACTCGGGGAGGCGGGCATCCTCGCCTCGTTCGGCCTCCTGCCGACGCTCGGCTCCTATTACGCGCAGACGGGGAAGCTCGACTGGGCGCCGGTGATCGCCGCGCTCCCGCCCGGCCTGCTCACGACGGATGTGCTGCTCAACCACCACTTCTTTCACTGGCGCTCCGACAAAGCGGCGGGCAAGATGACACCCGTCGCCGTGCTGGGCGAAGAAAAAGCGGCAACCCTCTCGCGCGGGCTGGTGATCGCGGCGTGCGCATCCGTCCTCATCGGTATCAAGGCGAGGGTGTATCCGAAAATCGCGCTCGCCAGCCTGTCGTCCGTCGCGCCCGTCCTCGAAAAACTGAGCGAGGTAGGTGCAGGGAACAAAGGCGCCTCCTTCTACGGCGAGATGATGGATCGCACCGTCAAAGGTAGCAGTCGGCTTGGATTGTATCTGCTCGGCAGCCTCGTACTGAGTGGCTTTTGGAGTAAACTGCGGAGGCGGCAGTTACTGCAATACGGATGATGGGAGACTGCATGGACTACTACGAATTTACCGTTGTCATCGAGTGTGACGAGGATGGGCGGTATGTAGCGATCTGCCCGGCCTTGCAGGGATGTTATACGGAAGGTGAAACGGAAAAAGAAGCGTGGGAGATGATTGAGGACGCGATTCGGCTTCACATCGAGCATCGTTTGGAAACCGGTGAACCGATTTATCGAGAAGTCTCCGCCGCCAAAGTACGCATTCCTGCATGAGTCCAAAACTGCCCGCAATTACTGCGAGCCAACTCCTCACTGTCCTCAAGCAGCATGATTTCGTGGCTGTACGGCAGAATGGCAGCCACGTCATTCTGGAGCATCCCAATGGAACGCATGTAACGGTGCCAGTGCATCAGGGGCACGATATCGGCAAAGGATTATTGCGCCAGATTATGCGGGACGCGAATCTGACCGTGGATGATCTCACTTCAGGCCGTAAACGTTCGTGAGGGAAGCATTACAATGGCTGGAGCAAAGCAGAATTACGAAATCACCCTCCGCGTCGGAGAACGCGACTTTCCGACGACGCTGAAAGCGATGGACATCTTCCACGAGGCATTAGAACACGCGATCCCGGCGGAGTTGCGGCGCGGGCATCGCCTGCGCATCCGCACGCCGAAAGATGAAATCGTCTACCCCGATATGTTCGTCGGCGAGACGGTCGCGCACTTCGGCACTGCATTATTCATCGTCCACGCTGAGCCGCTAACGGGCGAACCCGGTCCTTTCCTCACCCTCGCCTTCGATCACCTCGCCATCACTGTCGCGGATCGCCCCGCCGCGCGCGACTTCTTCCGCGATGTGGTCGGCATGCAGATCATGCGCGATGATCCGCACCAGACAGTGCTGACGACGGGCCTCACCTCGCTCTTCATCTTCGGCACGGAAGTCGCACCGCTCTCCGACGGCATCCCCTCGCGCTGGCATCACCTCGGCTTCATCGTGGACGATCTGGAGCGGTGCTATTATCACCTGCGCGCGCACGGCGCGGAGATCGTCTCGGACTTCACGCTGCTGGAGCGCGACGAGCGGTGGTCGCTCTACTGCCATTACCGCAACGGCGATGTCGCTTTCATGCTCCAGTTCTCCGAAATCCGCGACGGCTATCGGGGCGTCAACACCGACGCGACGGAGTTCATGTACGACTACCTGCGCGGTCGGTACGGCGTGCGCTTCGTGGACGGCGAATGAGTTCGCCTGCCATTGTCGCGCGGAGCATCGCACCGGAACGCGCGACGGCATTCCTCGGACAGGACCCCATCGCGAATGTCGAACTGCTCGGCGCGCTTCGGTACGACCGCGAGATTCGGTGTGTTGGCGCGCTCCGGGGCGACATGCTGGTGGGCGTCCTCGTCGTCGCGCGGGAGGACGATGATACGCTGGCGGCGCGCTTCGAGGCTCCCGAGGGCGACGCACTCCCGCCGCTGATCGCCGCCTGCCCGCCCGAAGTGCGGCGGATTGCCCTCCAGCGCGCGTGGATGCTGCCCATGCTTAGTGCCGCATTCAGGCTCAACCCGGAGCAGCCGAGTGACACCGTCTTTGCGACAACCGCAGTCGCGCTCCCGCCCGCGCCCACCGTCCGACTCCTGCGCGCGGCGGATGTGCCGATCGTGGCGGTGAGCGCGGCGATGATGGGCGTCACGGCATTGCTCGGCGGGCTTGGGCAGGGGTTCCGACCCTTCGGCATCTTCGCGAACGGTCGGCTGATTGCCCACGCAGTCGCCGCGAACACAACCGATTGGACGGAAGAGGTGATGTCCGTCTGGACTGCCCCACGGCAACGCGGGCAGGGGCTGGCAACGGCAGTCGTCGCCACAACGGCGACGGATATCGTCAGCCGTGGGAAAATCGCCATCTACGTTGCGGCGGTGACGAATCGCGCGTCCCAGCGCGTCGCCGCCAAAGTCGGCTTCCAGCCGTCCTACGACACGACGACGTACCGCGTCGTGCCACGCTGAAGACTATTTACGCCGTCAGCGCGCCTTCCATCACGGGTGGGCCGGTGGGCATGGCGGCTGGTCTCGTCTCCGGCTCGGCGGTGATGACGACGGCATGGACGCCGTTGAGGTTGCCGGGCAGCACGAGCGTCGTCTCGTTGCCACCGCTGAATGTCCCGACATCCCAGTAGGAGCCATCCTGTTTTTGCAGCCAGACACGGTAGGTCTGGCCGGCCGCAGCGCCGGGAAAGCCCTTGGCGAGGAAGACGACTTTACCGCCGTCCGCCGACGATTCGATCAGCGTCGCGTTCGCGCTCGGTGCATTCTGCGTGCCCGCCATCGTGTAGGCGTGGACACCCGAGGCAGCAAAGCGCACGATGTCCCGATCGCGGTTCGCCTGCGCCACATCCCGATGCAGGTTGACATTCCAGCCACTGAGGCCGATCACCGCGATCAGCAGCGCCGCAGCGGCGAGCCAGCCAGGAGAAAGCCTGGTGCGGCGATGTTCCCGCGCTTCCGTGATCGAGCGCGGTGGGAGTGCCGCCACACGCTCGGGCCGGGCGTGCGAGGCGACAGGATCGCTGGGAATGCCCTTCTCGGCCCGCGCGCTGGCGAGGACACGTTCCTTCAGCGCCACACTTGGGCGACCAGGAACAGCGTCCACGTCGGCATAAACTTCCGGCAGGACAGCGGCGATGGCCGCGAACTCCTTGTAAAGCAGCGCGGCATCGGCATCGTTGGCGATGAGCCGACGGGCCGCGTCCGCGTCCGCCGCCGTCACAGCGCCGAGGGCATAGGAAGCGACCAGCGCCTGCTGTTCCGCGTGTGCATCGGTTATCTCAGTATTCTGCTCGCTCCATGCATCGTCGTTCATGTACTCTTCGTTTCCAATGTAGTCGGCGTCAGGGTGACACGCATCTTCTGCATTCCGAGGCGGATGCGGCTCTTGACCGTCCCCAGGGGGATGCCGAGCCGTTCCGCCACTTCCGTATTCGAGTAGCCGCCGAGGAACGCGAGCGTCACTGCATCGCGCTGCTCCTCGGGCAACTGTGTCAACGCCGCCCGCACTTGCGTCGCGTCCAGCCCCTGTGCCACCTGCGCCCAGACGTCGTACGCATCACCCGCCGGGAGTTCGACCGTCATTTCGTCAATCGGCTCGGTCGGCTGCCGGGGCTTAAGACGGCGAACCGCATTGAGCGCGCGGTGATGCACAATGCTGAAGAACCATGTGCGCGCATTGCCGCGCTCCGGCTTGAAGGTGCGCGCATAGCGCCAGAGAGCGAGAAACGCCTCCTGCACGACATCTTCTGCCAGCGCGTGATCGCCGTTCATGATGCGATAGGCAAGCGCGAATGCTGGCCGGTGATGCCGGTCATAGAACGCCTCGAAGCACGTGAGCGCTTCCGCCCCGCCTGCCGCCATGCGAGCGACAAGCGCATCATCCGTCAGACTGCCATCCGTCACGAGTGCACCTGGTTCCTAGTGATAATACTCTGTTACGCGCATACCGGATCAGTCACGACAGTATCGCGCACGATAAAACGAGCGAAGTATAGCATGGGGCAACCTGACTTCCGTCCCCTTCCGAGAACAAATTGCCCCCTCCCGATGTGGAAGGGGGCTGGGCGCAGAGGGCAGGCAAGCGGCTACTTCTTCGTCCAGTGCGCAATGTTCCACAGGTCGGAGTCCCAGTTTGTCAGGTTGATGCCTTCCATCCCCTTGACATGCGCGGAGAGATACCGCCGCGCAACAAGGGGGATTTGGGCGTAGTCGCCGACGACGATTTGGTCGAGTTGCTTGAAGATCGCCGCCCGCTTATCAGGAGCCAGTTCGGTCTTCAATTTCTCCACGAGTGCATCGTACTCCGGATTCACCCAGCGCATGACTTGCGTTCCTTTCCAGCCGTTCGACTTCTGAGCGATCTGGCTGGAGGCAAAGTCACCGAAGAACTGCTGATAGTCCGGCAGACTGGAACCGTTCGTGTAGACTTCGATGTCCGTTTCGAAGCGGGTCCGGTTGTCCGGGTTGTCCGGTTGCCCAAAGAAGACGCCTGCATCGACATTCCGAATTTCCACTGTGATACCGATGTCTTTGAGGTTCTGCTTGATCAGTTGCGCCTCTTTGTCGCGCACCGAGTTGACGGAGGTGCGGAAAGTGATCGAGAACTTCTTGCCATCCTTCTCGCGGATACCGTCCGCACCCTTCTTCCAACCGGCGGCGTCGAGCAGATCGCTCGCCTTCTTCGGATCGTAGGTGAAGGCAGGGCCTTCATAGACCGCTGGGATCGTCGTGTTCGTCGCGACGCCCGCGAGACCGTAGAGATTGTCTGCCATGGACTTGCGGTCAATGGCGAGGGTGAGCGCCTGCCGGACATTCTTATCTGTCCAGAACGGGCTTTTCGACTTCGGGCTGCTCTTCTCGCCGTCTACGTCAATGCTCGGATCCGAGAAATTCACAAAGATGCGTTCGACGCTGGCACCGGGGACATTCTCAAGGATTGCGCCGCTATCGGTCAGCTGTTTGAGAATATCCGGCGCGACCTGCGGGTTCCACGCATAATCCACTTGTCCGGTCTGTACGGCTTTGACCGCCGTGACCGCATCGCCGCCGCCTTTCATATCAATCGCAGCGAAGAAGGGCGCGTTCGCCTCGCGGAACTTCTCGTTCGCTTTGTAGTTGACATGATCGCCGGAGACGAAGTCCGCGACGACGTACGGGCCCGTACCAATCGGCTTCTGATTGTATGGGCATTGGGCCGCAGCATCACATTTTTCGAGGATGTGCTTCGGCAGGATCGCGCCGTACACGCCGGTGAAGGGGAGATACCAGATCGCCGTCGGCGCTTTGAAGGTGACCTTCACCGTCGTCTTGTCCAACGCGGTGACGTCCTTGATCGTGTCGTATGAGGACGACGTCGTCGCGCCGGTCTTCGGCTCAACGATGTACTTCCAGGTGAAGATGACGTCATCGGCGGTGAAGGGGTCACCATCAGACCACAGAACACCGTCCTTCAGTTTCCATGTCACACTCGTACCGTCCGCCGCGACGGTACCGGCCTGCACGGAAGGAATTTCTTTCGCCAGCACGGGGATATCCGGCGTCGGCGACGTAATGCTGATCGTCGCGAGGGGTTCGACGACGGGGCGGGAGGCATCCTGATCCTTCGTACCCTGCGAGAGATGCAGGTTGAGGATCGTCGGGGCCTGCCACCAGAGCAGCTTCAGCGTCCCGCCCGCGCCGCGCTTGGAATCGGCGGGCAGCGTGAGGTTGGCAACGGCGGGCTTGGTGGCGGCGGCGCTGGTCGGTGCGGCCGTCGCTGCGCCGGTCGTCGCGCTGGCAGTCGTGGCTGCGGCCTTCGGCGTATCGGTCGCGGCGCTTGTACCGCCGCAAGCGGTGAGCAGGAGCGGCAGCGCCATCAAGCACGCCATGAGGAAGCCGAGCGGTTTCGGAATGGGCGAGCGAAACTTCGTGTCCATCATCATCTCCTCGGGTAATCCCTACCCAATTCACCCGCTACCGTGGATACAAAACGCGTGGGGCGCATATCTCATGATGCGTCCCACGTCGTCATGCCTCTTACGTGGTCCGCGTTACTTCTTCAGTGTCCAGTGGCCGACATTCCACGCCTCGGACGAGAAGGGCGAGTACTCGATATTGATGAGGTCCGCCCGGTGGCCGTAGACATCGTTGCGGATGATGATCGGGATGCGGACACCGGATGCGATGATGTACTCGTCGAGTTGCTTCGCGATCGCCTTGCGCTTCTCAGGATCGAGTTCGCGCTTGAACTGGTTGTACATCTCGTCGTACTTCGTATCCGACCAGCGGTTGATGTTCGATCCGCCCCAGTTGTTCGCCTTGGTCGGCATCTGATCAATCGTAAAGCCCTCGAAGAAAGTCTGCGCGTCGGGCTTGGACGAGCCGGTCGCCAGGAGGTTGATGTCCGTGGTGAAGCGGATCGCCGAGTCCGTGTTATCGGGCTTGCCGAAGTAGACAGAGGCGTCCACGGAGCGGAGATCGAGGTTGATACCCAGTTCCTTCAGGCTCTGTTTGAGGACTTGCAGTTCCTTGTCGCGCTGATTCGTGATCGAGGAGCGGGCCGTCATATTCATCTTGACGCCGTTCTTCTCGCGAATACCGTCCGCGCCTTTCTTCCAGCCCGCCTGATCGAGCAGGTCTCCTGCCTTTTTCAGGTCGTAGGAATACGGCGTGCCGACATCTCCCCGCACAATCGGGATCAGCGTATTACCGGGGACGCCGCCCGGCCCCCAAAGATTCTTGGCGATGCTGTCGCGATCCACGACGTAGGTGAACGCCTGCCGGACGAGCGGATCGGAGAAGTAGGGATTCTTCGATTTCGGGCTGGAGAGTTCACCGTCCACTTCATTCCGCGGGTCGGCGGTGTTCAGTTCCAGCTGCTCGGCATAGAAGCCCGCCGGGGTGGCGACGGTCTTGCCCGAGTCGGAGAGCTGCTTGAGAGTCTCCGGCGTGACCGTCAGGTTCCAGGCGAAATCGGCCTGCCCGGTCTGGACGGCCTTTGCCGCCGTCGCCGCGTCGCCGCCGCCCTTCATCTCGACCGTCGCGAAATAGGGGGCATTCGGCTCGCGGAACTTGTCGTTCGCGACGTAGTTGACGACATCGCCGGACTTGAAATCCTTGACGACATACGCGCCGGTGCCGATCGGTTTCTGGCTGAAGTCGCACTGCGTCGCGCTCGTGCATTTTTCCAGGACATGCTTCGGGATGATCTCGCCTGCATCGGCGACGAACGGGATGAACCACGCGGCGGCGGCGGCCTTGAAGGTCAGCTTCACCGTCGTCTTGTCCACCGCCTCGACTTTGGCGAGGTCCGAGTACGCCGTGGTGGTGGTGGCGCCATTCTCCGGCTTGGTAACGAACTGCCAGGTGAAGACGACGTCATCGGCGGTGAAAGGCTCGCCATCGGACCAGACGACGCCCTCCTTCAGTTTCCACGTCACGGTCGTGTAGTCGGCGGAAATCTCGCCGTTCTGCACGGAAGGGATCTCTTTCGCGAGGACCGGGATGTCCGGGAGCGTGGACTTCGAACTGATCCGCGCCAGCGGCTCGGTGACGAGCGACGAGGCATCGGTATCTTTGGTCCCGTTGGACAAATGCACATTGAGAATCACGGGCGCCTGCCACCAGAGCAGGCGGAGCGGGCCACCCTCGC
>JALYXG010000549.1 GCA_030947205.1 Chloroflexota bacterium | reverse complement strand
TAGAGGACGCAGAGAACACAGAGAGAAACAAAGGAGATAGATGAAATGCGCCAACTTTCTCCTTCTCTCTTCATTCTTTTCTTCTCTGCGCTCTCTGCGTCCTCTGTGTCTCTGCGCTACTCCCCGGTTTTACCCCCGTTCCCCGATGAGGACGGTGTGTTTGCCGGCGACTTTGGTGAGGAAGAGGATGCGGTGATTGTCGCCGGAGAGGCGGAGGTCGCTCATCAGGGCTTCGGGAGTGAGGGGGGAGCCGCGTTTCTTGATGACGACATGGCCGATGCCCCGCTCGCGCAGATAGGCGCGGAGACGTTTGAGGCTGAATGGCATCGCGTCTTCGATCGTGTACGCGCGAGCGAAGGGCGTGGCCGTCAGTGCATCGCTCGTGATGTAGGCGATGGTCGGGTCGAGGAGCGCGCCGTTGACGAGCGCGGCGACTTCGGCGACGAGGTGGGCGCGGATCACCGCACCGTCCGGTTCGTACAGATACGGGCGCGGCGCGGCGATGGGCGGCGGGCCGGTTGTTGTCGCGGTCAGCGTCGCGCCGGAGGGGAGGAGCGTCGCGCGGCGGGTGACATTTGCGGTGCGGAGCGCGCCGAACCAGAGCGCGGCCTCCTTCACCTCGCCGTCGAGCGAGACCCATTCGGCCTCGGCGTTAGGTGGCACGAGATTGTGCGGGATGCCGGGCGCGACCTTGACGCCGACATCCTCAATCCGGTCAACGAGCGCGGCGATGAACGACCACGAGGGCTGGTAGTCCGCGACATTGAAGACGCGCTGTGCCGCCGTCCGCCGCGCCGGATCGAGGAACGCGGCGTCATATCCTGTAAGATCGGTCGTGGTCACGTCGTCGCAGCGGACGATAACATGATTGTCAAGGCCGAGGGCGCGCATATTGGCTGTGGCGATGGCGGCGGTGAGGGGATCGCGATCTACGGCGAGCAGATCGTGGCCGCTCGCCAGCGCCCGGAGGTCGCCGCCAATGCCGCAGCAGAGATCGGCAACCCGCCGCGCGGCGCGATAGCGGCTAGCGCGGTGGGCGGCAACGGGTGCGCTTGTCGCCTGTTCCAACCCGGCTTGCGTGAAGTACATCCGCACAGCGTCGTCGCCGAATTTCGTGCGTGCCCGCTCGCGGAGGCGTACCTGCGTCATCGCGGCGGCGACGAGCGGCGCGGGGTGGCGGCGGCGCAATTCCGTGGCGAGGGCAAGCGTGTTCGCCTCTGTCAAACCCTGTGCCCCAATCTCCGCGAGCAGTCGCTGCCCGTCGTCGCCGAGGAGCGTATGGAAGGTTTCCACATCAGTCATTGCACGCCGCCGCCATCCTCGTATAGACTGTCCAGACGGTCGCTACCGGCCGCCGCACGAGTGTAGTCCAAGCGACCCGGCTACGAAAGGACGCGCCACGGTGCAAAACTTCCGATCCCGACCATAGCGAGCGGATGCGAGTGAGCGATCGCATCCGTTCAATATGCGTTTCAGGAAGTGAGCACCATGGACAACCCAATTCCCGCACCCGGCGGTGCGGTCGCCGACCAGTTTGCTCGCACATCCACCGCGCGCCTGCGCGATAACCGCAACTTCAACATCTTCTGGTTCGGCCAAACGCTTTCCAATCTCGGCGACGCGGTCGCGCTGATCGCGATGCCGCTCCTCGTGCTGCATGTCACCGGCTCCGTCGCGCAGATGGGGATTGTGACGGGCATCGCCGGTGTCGGGATGGTGGTCGCCGGGATCGTCGCCGGGCCAATCGCCGACCGTGTGGATCGGCGGCGATTCATGATTCTCTGCGACCTGATACGGATGGTTGTCTATGCCGCGATCCCGGTCGGCTGGTGGATCGCGGGGCCACAGCGGTGGCTGATTTTTCTTACGGCGGGGTTCGGCGCCTTCTTCGGCATGTGCTTCTCCGTCACCTACATCGCCGCCATTGCCAACCTCGTCGATCGCGATCAGATGACCGACGCGAACGGACGCCTCCAGGCGACCGCTGCCGTCGCGAGCATCATTGGCCCCGTACTCGCCGGGTTGCTCGCCGCGCGGTTCGATCCCGCCGCCGCGCTCGGCATTGACTCGCTCTCCTTCGCGATCTCCGCCGGGTCACTCGCGTGCATTCGCCTGCGCAAAGTGGAAACGCCGCGCGCTGCTTCCGCCGCATCTTCTCCCGGCTCGATCGCGGAACTGTTCGCCGGGGTGCGCTTCCTCTGGCGCCAGCCCGTCCTCCGCGCGCTGACGTGGATGATCGCCGGATTCTCATTTCTGACGCTGGGTGCGCTGGACTTGTTTGTGTATCACCTGACGCACGATCTCGGGCAGCGCGACGGGGCGGTCGGTCTGATTTTCGGCGTGGCGGCGAGCGGCGCGATTGCGGGCGGGTTGCTTGCCGCACCCGCGCGCCGCCGCTGGGGCTTCGCGGTCTGCTACCTCGGCTCGGCGATCATCGAGGGGGCGATCCTCGTAGGAATCGGACTGGCCCCGACGGTGGCAGTCGTTGTGCCGCTGATGGGCGGCTTCATGTTTTTGGAAATCCTCAAAGGCGTCAATTCGATCGCCGTCCGGCAGCAGGTGACGCCGAACCATCTGCTCGGGCGCGTCACCGCCGCCTTCTGGACGATCAACAGCGCGCCCGGCCCGATTGGCGCCGCGCTGCTCACGGCGCTTGCGGCGCGTGTCGGCGCGTCCCTCGTCCTCGCCCTGATAGGCGGGGGATTCACGATCATCGCGCTCTTCGGCTTGCGCACCGCCGCGCGTGTCCGGTCGCCGGAAAGCCAGAACTGAGTATGGCCGGGCCGCAGTCTGATACATCCATCGTGTCTAAATCGGACGTACAAGAAAGTACGGGAACGGCTATACGAGGAGGGGCTGTCATGCACATCACAAGGCGGAGTCGGGGCTTCGGGCGGAATCGCGTCGCGGTCGCCGCGTTGTTCGCGCTGCTGCTCACCAGTCTCGTCGCGGTCGGCAACGCGACGAGCGTGTCCGCTGATGTTTCGGTCAACATTGTGAACCTCACATTTAATCCGATGTCGCTAACGATCCCGGTCGGGACGACCATCGTCTGGACGAATCAGGACACGGCGGGGCACACGACGACGAGCGACACCGGTGTGTGGGATTCCGGGTTGGCGATGCCGCTCAAGAAGGGTGATACCTTCAAGTTCACCTTCAACCAGGTGGGCACATTTCCTTATCACTGCATGATCCACGCGTTCATGACGGGCACGATCGTCGTCACGGCCGCTTCCGCAGCGCCGAGCGTCGCGCCACCGGCTGGCGGGTTGCAAGCGTTCGCCAATCCCGCCTTCCAGCAGTTGTGGGCGCAAACTGACGCGAATCCGTCCGGGCATTCGTACATTTGGGGGCCGGGCCCATTCACTCCTCCGGGATTGATGGAGGATTACAAAGATGCGCCGGGTGGCAAGCGGCTCGTGCAATATTTCGATAAGGCGCGGATGGAGCTGAACGCACCGGGTGGGCCGGTGACGGCGGGCCTGCTCTCAGTCGAGTTGATCTCGGGTCAGCAGCAGAACGGCGACGCGACATTTGTGCAGCGCGACCCGGCGAGAGTGACCGTCGCGGGCGATCCCGACAACCCATTCCCGACCTACGCCGACCTCGCGAAACTGCAAGGCGCGGAGCAGGATAACAGCGGCAGCGGCGTGCCCGTCGCCAAAATGGTGAATCCGACCGGCCCGGCAGGAACCTACGCACCCGCGATGACCGATACCCTGGCGAAGACGACGGGTTACGACGCGCAAACCAGGCACAACATCCCCAAAGCGTTCCTCGACTTCCGCAACTCGCCCAACCTCGGCGGTATCCAGGCGATTGGGCTGGCAATCACCGAGCCGGTCTGGGCGAATGTGAAAGTCAACAACAACGTCGTTCCGGTGCTCGTGCAGGCCTTCGAGCGGCGCGTCCTGACCTACACACCCGATAATCCGATCCTTTTCCGCGTCGAATACGGCAATATCGGCCGCGCCTACTACGCATGGCGCTCCGCCACGCCGAGTGCGGCGCCTGCCCCTCCGGCCGCCGTGCCAGCGGCTGCACCGTCGGCTCCAGGCAACGGCGGTTCCCAACCGGGCGAACCCACCGGCAAGCCTTCGTATTAGGAGGGCAGCGAAAACGTCTTGGTGGTGGCAGGCTGAAGCCCGCCACCACCGGGTATTTGGGTCTCGTAATGATGGCCGGGCACATAGGCGCCGGACGAAATGAAGGGGGAGGAACGATGGAATCGGTGGTGAACGATCAGGGTCGAGTCAGTCGGCGGGGACTTATGCAGGCGGGGATCGCGACCGCGACTGTTCTCGCCATCGGCGCGATCGGCGAGCGCGTGCAGGAGGTCGCCGCCGACTCGCCGCCCGTCAGCACGATGCGCGAAACCGTGACCTATGCGGCGGCGCAGGCGTTGATCGGG
>JALYXG010000544.1 GCA_030947205.1 Chloroflexota bacterium | reverse complement strand
AAGTCGAGCGCGAACTGCTCGTCGAGGCGCTCAAGCAGCACGAGGGCGACCGTGTCGCCGTCGCGCACACGCTCGGTCTGCAACTGCCCGACCTCACCCAGCGCCTCCGCGACTTCGGCCTCGATAGCGAGTACGCGGCGGATTAGCGCGGGACAGCATCGGTAGCGTAGGCTTCAGTCTGCGTCCCCTATGTCCTACCACGCCGGAACGCAGGCTGAAGCCTACGCTATCATCTCATCTATCGCCTCGTCAGTTCTCGCTCGCGGCGGGCGACGGTGGCATTCTTGCGATGCGCTTCCTGATAAAAGGGCATGAGGCCGGGCGGTTCCCAGTACACATCGGGGTCAGCGAGCAGCGCGTCGAGGTAGGCGGCGTTGTCGCGCAGCAGTTGCGCATCGCCAACTGGGCCGTGCGAGGGGACGACGGTGCGCACATCATCGCGCGCGGCCCACATGTGCAACGCGTCCGCCCACGGTCCGAGCGGTCCGGTTTCCGTCGTTGGGATCGGCCATTCCGCCGCATCCCCCGCGAACAAGAAGCCCGCTTCCGGCAGATGGACAACAGCCTCGTCTGCCGTGTGGCCAGGGAGATGGTGGATTGAGAGCGTCAGGCCACCGAGGTCAATGTCCATAAACTCGGAAAAGGTGATCGTTGGTGGCACAATCGTCACGTCGCGGTATCGCTCCGGCTCCTCTTTCTGTTTCTCCACCAGTCGCCGCTGCCCCTCGGTGAGCATCGCGGCGCGGCACAAACGATGCGCGAAGATCGGTGTGTCCGGGAAGGCGACATTGCCCCAGCTATGGTCCCAGTCCGCGTGGGTGTTGACGACCAACACCGGGCGTCCGTGCCGGTCGAGCAGATCACGCACGGGGGCCATATCCGCCGGGCGGATTAACGTGTCCACGACCGCGCTCACCGTTTCGCCGAGGATAACCGCCGCGCAGACGGACATCTCCGCATCCAGCGCGCGCTCCGCGAGCCAGATCATCGGCGTCAGTTCCCGCAGACGCACCTCGTTCATCGTTCGATCCGGTAGCGGCGGATAGCCGGCACTTTCCAGCCAATCCACATGACGGTCAACACGCACGCAACGCCTCCCGAGATGATCGAAAATGGCAGGCCCAGCCCCGCAGCGACCGCGCCCGCCTCCAACTGGCCGAGTTGCGGCCCACCCTGCACAAAAACCTGATTCGCCGCCGTGACGCGCCCGCGTAGCGCGTCCGGCGTGAGGAGTTGGAGAATTTGGTGCCGGAGCGTCATGCTCACCGTGTCGGTCAGCCCCGTCCCAGCGAGGAAAAGGATCGCCGTCAACATCGAGCGCGCGAAGCCGAACCCAACCGTCGCGAGGCCGAACGCCGCCACCGCGATCAGGAGTGGGAAGCCCGGCTCGCGGATGCGGTTCGAAAGGCCCGTCATCGCGACTGCGCCAATCACCGCGCCGATGGCGGGTGCGGCGTAGAGGATACCGAGGGCGGCTGGGCCGACGTGGAGAATCTTGTCCGCGAAGGCGGGCAGCAGCACATTCGCACTGCCCCAGAAGGTCGCGAAGAAATCGAGTGACATCACCGCCCCGACGATGGTGTTGCGACGGATGAATCCGAGGCCCTGCACCGCCACCTTCCAGCCGCGCGCCCCGCCCACCGATGCCGCCCCGAGCCGTGACCGCATCAGCAGCAGCGCAACGATCACCGCGAGGAAGCTGGCCGCATCGAAGGAATAGGCCCCCGCGAGACCGATCGCGCCGATTGCGAGGCCGCCGAGCGCCGGGCCGGCAATCGTTGCCACTTGCATAACGGTGATGTTCCAGGAGAGCGCATTGGGCAGGTGCTCGCGCGGGACGAGCGCGGGGATAATCGCCTGCCGCGCGGGCATATCCAGCGCGCCCGTCGCGGCGGCGAGGAAGGTGAAGCCATAGATGACGCCGAGATTGACCAGGCCCGCCGCCGTCAGCAGCGCGAGGGCGACTGAGTAGGACATCAAGAGCGGCTGGGTGAGCAGCATTAGGCGGCGGCGATCCACCACATCCGCCAGCACCCCGCCGAGTAGCGAGAAGACGATCACCGGCACGATGCGGAACAGGCCGATCAGGCCGAGATCGAGCGTGGAATGGTGAAACTGATAGACTTGATAGGCGATGGCGACCGTCTGGATCTGCCTCCCGATCGTCGAGACAAACCGCCCGATCAGCAGCAGCGAATAATCGCGATGTTGCAGCGCGACGAAGGGGCTGAGCGGCGGGGCGGGCACGGTCGTCCCCACGGGAGCATCGCGGGTCGCAGGTTTTCCGGCCACGCAGGGCATCCCTTTCCTTCCGCCAGACAATGCCACGCATGGTACCGCACTCGACGCCGATGCGACAGTGGGCAATAGACGGTAGACCGTAGTCAGTAGTCAGAGCGCAGCGAAATGTATGGCCCCGTTACGGGAAAAGTCATCGTGGTTGCCATCGCTGTCAAATGTAGGCATTCATTTTCTGCCTACCGACTACTGTCTACTGTCTACTACCAGTACAATATGCGGATGATGGATGATGGGCCGACGATCTTTACCATCCCCCAGTACCTCGCCGTTCGCGCCACACGGCTGCGCGCGGCCGCACGCGCCCATGTGCTGCTCACGCCGCTGGCGATCTGGCTGCCATTGCTCGCGCGATTTCGCGGGCTACGGGCGGCGATCGTATGCGCCGCGCTCTTCTTCGGCTGCTGGGCGCTCCTGCAACTCGCGTCGCTCGGCGCGCCCCGCACGATGCGTCGCCGCTACCGCCGCGTCTCCGGTCAGGTCGGCCTGATCGCGCTGGCCGCTTTGTGCCTGCTCGCTCTCGCCTTGCTCCTCAATGTTCGGCTGGCGTTCGTCGCTCTCGGCACTCTTGCCCTCAGTATGCCCGTCGCCGTTTTCCTGTTTATCAGCCTGCCCGTCTACCTCTCCCCCCACCCGGAAGACGTGCAGCGGCCCTAATACCAGACAAACTATCGTAAAATTGGGCAGACGAAAGGGTTGCCATCTCCCGCATCTGTGCTATCCTCCGCGGCAGGCGCGGGGGGAGAAGCGTTATGCTTCCGCGCTGATACGGGAAGAAAACACGGGAAGACGGTCCGCATGGCCGGAGCGAATCAGTACCGCCGTCGGTGGTCCACACAAAACCAATATCGGCGCTCCCGGAGGGCGACATTCGGGCGCGGTATTTCCGTACTCCTGCTCGCCACCGTGTTCGCGGTGACGCTCTATATCTTCGGCATTGTCGGGCCGGATTCGCGGCACCGGATCGCTGTCTCGACGCTGCCCGCCACGCTTGTGCCGCCGCCCGCCGCGCTGGTCGTGCCCGCGACGATGGGCGCGGTCGAGCCATTCGGCACGCTGCCGCCCGTCGCGCCGCTGATGAGCGGCGGTGCGCCACCGCCGTTCACGTATAAACTCTCCGGCCCGCTCACCGGCGGCGCGCCGCGAGCTGACGTTTTCAGTATTTCGTGGCGAGCGCCCAGCGCCGCGCAGGTGGACGAACTCGCCCGCCGACTCGGCCTGACGGGGCCGGTGCGGCAGCCGAAGGCGGGGATGTACACGGTAGATGGCAACGGCCGACTTTCGGTGGATGCGAAAGCGACCGTGTACGCGCCGCCCGCCATCGTGACCGATACGAACAGTTTGCCAGATGATCGCACCGCGATCAGCAGCGCGCGCAACTGGCTCGCCACGCACGATTTCCTCCCGGCAGATGTTGGCACTGCCGATGTGCAGCGCAATGGTGAGACGCTCGATGTCATCTTCCATCCGAAGGCGTTACCAGACATCCTTTCCGACAAACCGGGTATCCGCGTCCATATTGGCCCCGGCACCGTCGTGGAGGAAGTGCAGCGGGCGTGGCCGACTGCACTGCTGCCCGGCGCGTACGACCTGATCCCGCTCGATGAAGCGTGGCAGCGGGCGCAGGAGCGGGGCATGGTAGACTTTCGGCCGCCCGCTGGCATTGCAGTCCCGCCGAACGCGACCGCGCTCATCAACAATGCCTCACTCGCCTACGCCTTCGCCAGCGACAAGACCGGCAGGGATTTCCTCCAGCCGGTCTACCTCTTCAGCGGCACGGTCGCTATTCCGGGCCAGCCCGACACAGATATTCGCATCGCCGTCCCCGCCGTCCGCAATGTGCAGCAAGCCACCGGTTAGAGCCGATTCTTGGCGTCTTGTTGTATGTTATGGGATGCACGGGAAATTGGTGGTAGCAGGCTTTCCAGCCTGCCTCCCCGCCCCGGACGGCGGGCTGGAAAGCCTGCTACCACCGGGGAAACCGCGCCCCCTTCCCTGTGGGGAAGAGAGTGCTCTTTGGGCAGGTAGGGGTTAGAGCGAACACAGCACCTTGGCGGTTCATTCCCTCCGCGTCTTGTCACTGGCCCGCGTGCTCAGATCGCCAGCCCGACAGAAATTTGCAGTGTTGTTTACACTTTTTTTGCGCTTCCCTCAGCACGCGCTCAGATTGATCCGCCATACTGCTTCGTGACGGGCTAGGGGCGACCGGCGGTGACGGTCGAACGGATTAACAGGAAGCCGCACCCACCTGCCACACATCCGGAGCCAATGGCCGCTCCTACTCCGTCGCTTTTCTCTCTCCCCTTGACAATCGCCGCCGCGAAGGCCGCATAAGTCCCGCCTCTTCCTCCCCAGGGGAAGGAGTGCAAGAAGACCGATGGCCTGCAAGACGCCGCCTATGTATCGGCGGCGTCTTGTCATTGATGGTGTCATGCAGAGGTTCGATTATTGGTGGCGCCTCGGGCTATGCCTCGCGCGTCTCGTAGACGACGAGCGACGCGCCCGCACCGGCAAAGTTGCGCAGGTCCCCGGCGGTCGTGCGGCCTGCGGACGATGACATCGCGGCCTGCAAATCCTCCATCGAATCGAAGGTCAGTTCCGCGATCTGATGATAGGGCGACCGCGAGCCGTCCGGCGCGACGATCGGGCCGGTGCTGACAACGAGCGAGCGCATGTTGGGAATCGTCTTCGCAATCGGCGTGTGCGTCTCGCCGTAATAGCTGTCGAACGCCTCCGGGTCGGTCGGGTGGTTGTACAGCACGAGAATTTTCGCTGCCATAGTGATTCCTCCATCATGCACGATGCGGACACGAAACGGTCAATGTACCGAGCGGGTGAAGGCGATCAGGCAATCTCGGCAGACTCGACGACAATGGGGAGCGCGACGATCACTGGGGCGAAAGCAGGGCCACCGCTGAGGATGCGGGCGACGAACTGGCGCGGGCTGCCTTCCCACATTCCCTGGTAGCGCGTGAGCAGCGTCGCGATGCCAATCGCCGTGCGGACGACGATGTTGAGCAGGCGCATCGTCATCGCGACGAGGACGATGTGCCCCGTGCCGACGCCGAAATAGTGCATCCAGACGGCGGCGCTGCCGTCCGCAACGCCGAAGCCGCACGGGACGA
>JALYXG010000480.1 GCA_030947205.1 Chloroflexota bacterium | reverse complement strand
CCGAACGCGCGCATTGACGAGGTGCTGGAACTGACCAGCGACCTTTTCCTCGCCCTCGCGACGGACGCCGATCAGCTCGATTTTCCCGTCATCTACACCATCGCGCGCGATGGCCGCGCCGGGACAGGCCCGGATAATCTCGCCGAGGACCTCCGGCCGCTCTTCGACGCGATCCTCGAATACATCCCACCGCCTGTCGGCGATCCCGACGGGCCTTTCCAGATGCTCGTTGCCTCGCTCGACTACGACACGCACCGGGGGCGCATCGCGGTCGGCCGGATCAGTCGGGGCAGCATCGCGCCGGGCCAGACCATCGCGCGCGCATCGCTCGACGGCACCGTTACACCGGGGCGAATCACCTACGTCGCGGCATACGATGGGCTGCGCCGGTTGGATGTCGAGCGCGCGGAGGCGGGCGACATCGTCGCGCTGAACGGCATTCCACAAGTGACGATCTCCGACACGCTGGCCGACCCGGAGCACCCTGACGCGCTCCCCGCGATTGCCGTCGAGGAACCGACGCTGCGGCTGACGTTCGGTGTCAGTACCTCGCCATTCGCCGGGCGCGAGGGGAAATTCGTCACGTCGCGCCAGATTCGCGATCGGCTGATGCACGAACTCGAGACAAATGTCTCGCTACGCGTCGAATCCACCGAGCAGGCGGATGTTTTTCAGGTGTCCGGGCGCGGCGAACTGCATCTCGCCGTTCTGATCGAGACGATGCGCCGCGAGGGATATGAGTTCCAGGTTTCCCGCCCCGAAGTGATCCTGCGCAAAACAGACAGTGGTACGCTCGAACCAATGGAGCGGCTGCTGGTTGATACGACTGCCGAATATACCGGCCCGGTCAATGAACTGCTCGGCCCGCGCCGCGCCATTCTCCTCGACCTCCGGCAGGACGACACGGGGCGCGTGCGAATGGAGTTCACTGTCCCGACACGCGGGCTGATCGGCCTCCGCAACGCTTTGCTGACGGCGACGCGCGGCACGGCGACGATGGGCTCGGTCCTGCTCGGCTACGAGCCGTGGGCGGGCGAGATCACGAGCAACCGGGGCGGCGCGTTGGTCGCTTCCGAGGCGGGCGTTTCGACCACCTTCGGATTGCAGAACGCGCAGGAGCGCGGCGTGACCTTCATTGATTCGCAAACCCCCGTCTACGCGGGCATGGTGGTCGGCCAGCAGCCGCGCGAGGGCGACCTCGGGATCAATGTCGCGAAGGAAAAGAAGTTGTCGAACATGCGCTCCTCGTCTGCCGACATCGCCATTCGCCTTTCGCCGCCGATTGAAATGAGCCTCGATAAGTCGCTCGATTTCCTTAACGAGGACGAACTGCTGGAAGTGACGCCGCTGAACCTGCGCCTGCGCAAGCGGTACCTCGATGCCAACGAGCGCGCGCGGATGCTCAAAGCCGGGCGATGAGCGGCGATGTCGTCCTGCTCGGCGCAGTCCATGACCCGGAGGGGCGCATCGCCGCGCTCCTCCCGGCCGATTTGCCGCTCTTGCAACACCACTACGCCAGAATTGTCGCAATTTGTGGTATGGCAACGCTCCCCTCCACCGTCACGGCGTTACAACGGTACGGCGTGACTGTTATTAGTGGCACCGACATCCCAATCCCGATTAATGCCCGCCCGTACGCACTCGGCGTGATGGCGTCGCACGCGGAGTGGGAGTATGTTCACCTCTGCGACTTCGACAGCGCGCTTCACTGGGCGCGCTGTTGGCCCAATGAACTCGATGTGGTGAACGCGACGATTGCCGCGCACGACTTCCTCCTGCTCGGTCGGACAG
The DNA here is from genome assembly GCA_030947205.1 of Chloroflexota bacterium. GTDB lineage: Bacteria > Chloroflexota > Chloroflexia > Thermomicrobiales > JALYUS01 > JALYUS01. The sequence continues at coordinate 6,298 of JALYXG010000480.1, read as the reverse complement.
CGCGGGCGATGGCTTCCCTCCCCGAGGCGCAGCGGGAGACGGAACGACTCATCAACCTCCTCTTCGCCCACACGACCGGCGGCCTCGATCCGTGGCGGCTCGGTAACGAGCCTGACACCCTCATTGATATCTGCACCGGCGCGTGGGGCTTTTCGCAACGCGGCATCGCGGCGCTCCATGCCCGCGCTCATGTCACCGACATCGGCTTCCACGCCGAGTGGCCGCTGATCGCCCGCGACACGCCGGGTCTGCGCTGCGCCTACCTCCCCTGCGAGGGCCTGGAGTACGAGACGGCAGACCGCTACGGCGACCAGATCGCGGCGGCGGGCGGGATCGAAGCGTGGCATGCGCGCCAGAATGCGGACATCCGCCACTGGCAGCAGCGTATCGCCTACATCACGCAGATCGCCGAGGCCATTCTCCATTAGCAGGTGTATGAGACGAGTTGGTTCTTGGGCACTTCTGATATTAGACCCGTGTTGCGGTTCGCAGGTGTGGCAAGGAAGAACTATCACGTGATCCGTGCGCAAAGCCGCATCTGTAAAACGCGATGCCACACATGTCGGATCGTCCTTGCTCCGCCCGTGCAATCGTGTTCGTCGTTATCACCAAATGCGCCCATGAGCCGATAATCTGCACCAATTCTGCAACGCTATCCTGCACCCTCTCGGCCGGGTACCTCGCATGTTATCTGCACAGATTCTTGCGACACACGGCGATGATCAACGTCCCGTCACGCAAGGGAATCGTTCTGCGGCCGTCCAGACTGTGAGGGCAACTGTGCAGATAATGAAGGAGGTTGTTGATAAAGTCGGCGGACGAGCATCAGTTGGAGGTTTCGATACCCCGAACGGCCGACAATCGTGCCGTCCCGCAGTCGAAGCAAGCGATACCTCATCGCAGCTCGAACACGCAGCGGAGACGGCTCATGCGCCGGGGTCTCGTGACGATACGCGGAACGATCAATCACCCAGGGCCAGCATGCCCGGTTCGTTATCCCGTCGGTTCTGCCCCTTCGGCAATCACGCGCTCCAGGGTCAGTGCCGCGCCGTCTGCGTGCGAAACGGCGGCGGCATCATCGCCGAGCGTCGCGCGGATCGCGGCCAGCGTGCGCGCGTAGCCGTCCGGGTCCATCGGGGGCTGCGACGAGTTCAGCCGCTCCCGCAGCGCATCGCGTGCCCCGCAAAGCAGTGCGGCGTCCACCGCCCGCCCTCGTGCCACGGCCACGCCCGCTAGCCCTTCCAGACACCAGGGCAGGAACCACCGATTGCCGATCGCCTGGAATACCGTCGCTGCCTCGCTGAGGTGGCGCGCCGCGCCGCCCGGGTCGCCCATGGCAAGTTCCGCATGCCCGAGGATCGTCAGTGCCATCGCCTGACCCCAGGGATCCTCGTGCTGCCGGAATGTCGCCAGTGCGCCCTCCAGCAGCGTGCGGGCGCGCGCGTGCTCCCCCAGATGGAACGCGTTGCCGCCGAGCACGGAACGCGCGGCGGCAGTGCCACGCGCGTCCCCGCGCGCCAGGCGCAAGGCCAGGCTCTCCTCGAGGAGGGGTGCGGCGCGCTGGTACTGCCCCCGGCGCTGCGCCGCGATGCCGAGGGAAAAGAGTGTCTCGGCGAGCTCGCCGGTGTCGCCAAGGGAGCGCAGCAGGGTGAGCGCCTCCGTGCCGAGCGCCTCCAACTGCGGGAAGTCGCCGGCGTTGCTGGCCTGCATTGCCAGGGTGTTGAGGACCCCGGCGCGGCCGCGCATGTCCCCCAGTTCGCGGAAAAGCGCCAGACTCCGCGCGAGGAGCACGCTCGCGCCGGCGGCATCTCCGGTGAGGCTGGCGGCGCTCCCCAGACCACTGAGCGCCGCGGCCGCACCGGCCCGATCCCCGTCACCTTCCGCCCATTCGAGCGCCTCCTCGTGGTAGGTGATCGCATCGGCGTATCGGCCACGCTGGGTCGCGACCACGCCTTTGGCATTGAGCGCACCGACGAGGACGGGCCGCCCGCCGGGCGCACGGGCACGGGTCATTGCTTCCGCGCCGAGCGCCTCCGCGGCATCGTAATCCCCCTGCTCCCGCGCCAACATTGCCGCGCCGACGATCGCCCGCGCGCGGAAACATGCTGCCGCCGGGTCATGGTCGCGGTCCTCCGGCAGTGCGAGCGCCTCCCGTAGCCACGACCGGCCCTCGCTGAGATGGCCGCGCGCGACCCAGAATCGCCAGAGCGCGACGGCCAGGCGGAGCCCCATCGTGGCCTCACCATTCGCGATTGCCCAGCCCAGCGCGGCCCGCAGATTGTCGTGCTCACGCTCTAGCCGCGCGCCCCATGTGACCTGCTCCGGTCCGCCAAGCGCCGGTGCCGCCGCTTCGGCCAGTGCCAAGAAGTGCTGGGCGTGTCGCCGCCCGAGTTCCTCGCTCTCGCCCGCCGCCGCGAGCCGTCCCAGCCCGTACTCGTGGATCGTCTCCAGCATTGCCACACGCGGCTCGTCACGATCCGCCGCCGCCACCCGCAGCAGACTCTTGTCCGCCAGCGCCGCCAGCCCGTGCAGCGTCGCGAGCCCCGCGTCTGTGTCCGCGCAGACCGCCACCGCAGCTTCCAGTGTGGCGCCACCCACGAAGATGCACATCCGCCGGAAGAGCCGCGCCTCATCGGGATCCAACAGGTCATAGCTCCAGGCGATCGCCGCGCGCATCGTCCGCTGGCGCGCGGGCAGGTCGGGCGGTCCCTTGTCCAGCAGCGGCAGGCGGCGGTCGAGCCGTGCCAGCAGGGCCAACGGCGGCAGGATCGGCGTCCAGCCCGCGGCCAACTCGAGCGCCAGCGGCAGCCCGTCCAACCGGCGGCAGATCGCCGCGATGGCGGGCGCTGTCGCCGCATCGAGGATCACCTCCGCCCCACCGGCGCGCGCGCGGTCGAGGAAGAGCGCCGCCGCCGCCGACTGTGCCAGCGTGTCGGCCCCCGCTGTCGCCGCGGGCAGCGCCAGGGGGACGACGGGATAGACGCGCTCGCCGCGCACACGCAGCGGTGCCCGGCTCGTGATGAGCGCGACCAGACGCGGGCACGCCGCCACCAGGTCGCGCACGGCGGTGCCCGCCGCGGCGACCTGCTCCATGTTGTCCAGGAGCAGGATCAAGTGCCGGGTGCGCAAGGCATCGCCGAGGCGCTCGTCCAGCGGCGTCGCGTCGCGCTCGTCCATGCCCAGCCGCCGCGCGATGGCGGGCAGCACCAAACCGGGGTCGTGCAGCGGCGCGAGGTCCACGAAAACGGCGCCATCCACGCAGTCGTTCGCCAATTCTGCGGCGACCGCGAGGGCCAACCGCGTCTTGCCGACGCCGCCGGGGCCGGTCAGCGTGAGTAGGCGGCTGTCGCCATCCCGCAGCAGCGCGACCACCGCACCCACGTCTTCGGTGCGCCCGATGAGCGGGGTGAGTGGGCGTGGCAGCGGGTCCATCGTGGACCCGCCGGGCGTCGAGTTCGCCGGCCGCGCCGCCGCCAGCAGCTGGGTGCGCCGCTCCGGTGGCAGCGCCAGTGCGTCGGCCAGCAGCGCTACGGTATCGAGGCGCGGCGTGCGCGCCGGGTCGCGCTCCAGATCGCTGATCGCCTTGCCGCTCACGCCGGCCCGCTCGGCCAGCGCCTCCTGCGTCAGGCCGGCCGCGAGCCGCATCCGTTTGAGCACCGCCCCGAATGTGGTGGCGTCCGCCCTCGCCATGCATCCCCCGATTCCTCGCGCCAACTGCCCCGGCACCGTCCCCGCCATGATACCGCAGGGTGCGATCACCCGGCGCGGGGCGATCGTCCGTCAACGTCCAGCGAACGGGGAGCGCTCGTCCTGTTCCCGGATCGCGCGACGGCGCAGAATGGGAGGCGGCGCGGGGTCCGGCACGCGGCATTGCGGGGATGGAACGCGTCATGGGACGGAGCGATGAAGGGGGCGATGATGGCAACAGAAGGGAACCGCGCGGGCGTTCTCCCGCTCAGACCAGCGAAAGACGCCCGCCGATTGGCGCCGCAGTCGGCGGGCGTCTGGTGTGCGATCGGTGCGCTCATCCTGATCGGCGGCGGCATCGCGGAGGCGGTATTGCCCGCCGTGCGGCAGCGGGGCACACGAGGTTTTCTCTGCATCGAGATGTTCTGGACGATCAGCTACGTCCTGCTGCTCCTCGGCGTGCTCGGCCTGGCGCGCTCGGATGCAACAGGGGACAGCCGTCTCGGCAAGCTCGGGCTCGGTGTCGCCCTGCTGGGTCGCCTCCTCTTCATCATGGTCGAGATCACGCTGTTGACGCCGTTCAACAGCCCGCAAACACTGCTCGGTCTGGCTGCACCGCTGACGGGGTTGGGGATGCTGCTCGCGGGCATCGCCGTCGTGCGGGCGCGGCGCTGGGGGGGATGGCAGCGGTTCGCACCCCTCTCCTGTGGGGTGTACGTCTTCGTCGTGCTGCTCCCCACGTTCGCCATCGCCCGTGGGCCGAACTTCCTGGCGCTCGGCGGTTGGGGCCTCTGCTGGCTGCTGCTCGGTGTGGCCCTGCGAGATGAGGCGACGCGGGCGTCGTCTCGCGCGCGCCGTGTGGACGGTGGACGTCGGTAGTCGAGCAGTGCGGCACGCTGGCAAGGCGAGAGCCGCGCGAGCATCCGGATTAGGATGACGGGGTGATGCCGCGTGGCATCGGTTCCCATAAATGAGGAAGGGGTGAGTGCATGCGACTGTGGAGAGGTTCTCTCGTTGCCCTGCTGCTGACGATGCTAATGGCGGTATTGCCCGTCGCCCTCCGCGTCGCGGCGGCGGACGACCCCGCGACCGTGTTCCAGCGCTTCAGCGATGCGCGCAACCGGGGTGATGTCCAAGGGGCGCTGGCGTTCGTGACAGACGACATTCGCTTCGTCGGCGGTCCGTTCTGCACGGGCGATCGCCCGTGTATCGGTGCCGCGGCGGTGCGCCAGGACATGCAGCAATTCATCGCCATGCACGTCCAGTTGACCGGCATTGGCGCCCCGGTGGTCACCGGCACGACCGTGCACCAGCGGTTCGAGGCGCGCGGCGATACGATCCGCGCAGCGGGGGTGGAACGGGTCGTCACCGACCTGACCGTGGAGGTGCGCGACGGCAAGATCGTCAGTTATCTCGAGGCCCCGGACACAAGCGACCCGCAGACGGCGCGGGCACTCGCGTACCAGCGCTCCCAGCAGGGGCCGCCGAGCGCACCGCCGCGGACGGGCGGGGGCGGGGAGGCTTCCTTCATCCACCGCCTCGGCGACGGATAGGGCGTCAGTCGGTACAGACTGATCGCTTCGCCGATGCCGTCGCCTTGGGGTGGCGGCAATCTTTCTTCAGGGGAGGAGAGCGCACGCGTATCGAAAACGAGCGTCCCGAAAAGGAGGGAGCCTGATCTGAAAATAGGCTTCCTACCACGCTGCGGCGGGCAACATAGTACACGTCCCGGCGGCGCGCCGCACAACTATCGCAATATCGGCGCGTCGGAGGGGCGGTATGCGGCCACCTTCGCGCCGGGTGGGATGGAGGCGTTCTTCGCCGACCTTGCCGCGCTGGCGGCCGAGGCGGAGGCCCGCCAGATAGGGAGCGGGCGATGGCAATCTGCCGACGGCACCAGGTCGAGTTTATGGGGCCGCCAGCCCACCACTGGGCGGATGGGCGCGCCGACATCGCCCGCAGACCGACGTTCGGAGCGTCCCGGTAATTGGTGCGACCTGAGCTGGGGAGGGTGCAGGATATCGTTGCAACATCAGTGCAGTTTACCGGGTCATGGGCACTTCTGATGATCGGCATATGGAGACTTTCGGTCGCCGTGATGAGGGAACCCTGAGGGCAATCCGCACGACAAATCGTGTCCATACTCTGCGTGTCTGAGGTAGCGGATTTTCCCATGTCTCGCCAGGGAGTCCTGCTTTCTCCTCATCATCAAATGCGCCAAGAGCCACGAGTTCGTACATCCTGATAGGCGTCGCCCCAGTACCAGATCGTGTGTCACCCGACGTTCGGGCAGTTCAGGGGCGGCGCCTCACACGGCGGTGCGGTGTGCGGTGCGCCCGCGCGGTGTCCACCCCTCGGTGGTGAGGCCGTAGAAGATCGGCATCAGGACGAAGACGAGGAGCGCCACGGCGGGCGCAACCACCCCGATGGCGATGGCGACCACCGGGCTGAGGATGCCGAGCGCCGCGCGGCGACGTTCCTCGCGGAAGAAGCCCGCCGCCACGTCGCCGCGCACTAACTCGCGGTGCCGATCCAGGTACGAGAACATGATGAGCCAGGTGAGGGCCATCGCGGCGGTGACCAGCCCGTACAGTGCGATCGCCGCGAGTCG
>JALYXG010000471.1 GCA_030947205.1 Chloroflexota bacterium | reverse complement strand
ATGCTTGCGGCGGCCTTCGGCGCGGGACGCGTCGTGCCGGGTGCGACGATCCTCGGTGGCGGGCGGGGCGCGGATGGCGTCGTGACGGTGACGAGCCTCGGCATGACCTACCTCGGCGAAATGGCGGGCGGCAGTTCGCCGCGTGTGGACACGGCGATTGACGCGCTGATGACAGCGGGCATCCCGGCGGAAGCGCCCGCGAGCATCCAGAGCGTCCTCTGGTCGAAGGCATGCAATGCGGCGGGCGTCTTCGGCGTCTCCGTCCTTGCCCGCGCCACCGGGCCGCAGTTGAGCGGTGACCCGAACCTGATGCGTGCGTACCTCGCACTTGTCCGCGAGACGGCCACCACCGGCGCGGCCTATGGTGTCACGGTCGGCGACTACCCGAACTTCCCGCCGATCCATACCTATGCCGTGACGCCGGACGATGAGACACTGGCGCAGATCAAACCCGACCCGATCCCGCGCGGCGGCAGCCTGCCCTCGATGACGCAGGACGTGCTCGCCGGGCGCCCGATGGAAGTGGAGCACGTATTCGGCGATCTCGTCGCGCGGGCGGAGCGCGCGGGTGTCGCCGTGCCGCACCTCACCTTCGTGCGGGACATCCTGCGTGGCATTGACCGCATCACGCGCGGCGATTAATCGCCCGCCCGGATTGCAATGGCAATCGGGCGGTGCGATGCTGTGAACGGAACGAATAAAGGCCTTGTAAAACCGCCAAGACGCCAAGAACGCCAAGGGGACGCCGACGAAGCAAAATAGGAAGAAAGAATTTCCATCTTCTCTTCTTGGCCTTCTTGGCGTCTTGGCGGTTCATTCTCCGGTTTTTAGCGGCTGTCAGGAAAAGCCGAGGAAGGGAGTGGGAACGTGGCGGAGATGCACCTTTGTCCCTCCGATCAGTTGCGCGCGTATGTCCGCCAGGTGGCGCTGGCGATGGGGGCCGAGGGCGACATCGCGGATGAACTCGCCAACCATCTCGTCAAGGCGAACCTGTCCGGTCATGATTCGCATGGCGTCCTCCGGCTGCCGCAGTATGTGTCGCAGGCGGACGCGGGTGGCCTCGTGCCGAACGCGCGGCCCACGGTCGTTCGCGAAATCGGCGGCACGGCGGTGATGGACGCGCACTTCGGTTTCGGCCAGTACTCGACCGCCGTCGCGCTCGACTGGGCGATGGCGCGGGCGAAGACGCAGGGCATCGCGGCGGTCGCTTCGCGCCACGCGACGCATATCGGGCGCTTAGGCGAGTACACCGAGCGGGCAAGCGCGGCGGGGATGATCGCGATTGTTACGATCGGCACCGCCGCGCCGGGCAGTGGCGGCGTCGTACCATTCGGCGGCGCGCGGCGCTTCCTCGGCACGAATCCGTGGTCGTTCGGCGTCCCGGCGGACGGTCCGACGAATATGGTCTACGACGCCGCCACCTCGACCGTCGCGGAGGGCAAACTGCGCGTCGCCCGTTCCAAGAACGCGGCGCTCGCACCCGGCCTGATCGTGGACAAGGATGGTAACCCCTCCACGAATGCGGAGGATTTCTACAACGGTGGCGCGCTGTTACCGGTTGGCGGCGACCTCGCGGGGCATAAAGGGTACGGCCTTTCGATGGCCTCCGTCCTGATCGCCGGCCTCGCGATGGTAGACGACGACCGCCCGGTGATGCCTGTCCCCTCGGCGCATCCCGACGCCGGCATGCAGCGCGGCGCGCTCGCCGGTGTCTTCGTGATCGCCATGGACCCGGCTGCATTCGGCGACAGCAAGGAGTACCGACGGCTGACCGGCGAAACGCTCGCCGCCGTCAAAGAAACGCCGCCCGCCCCCGGCAAGGATGAAGTGCTCGTTCCCGGCGAGCCGGAAATCCGCTCCCGCGCCGCCCGCGAGCGCGAGGGCATCCCGATCCCGGACCCGATCTGGCAGGACCTCGCCACCCTCGGCACACGCTTCGGCGTCACAATGCCAACGGACACTACTGCGTAGAGTTGAATGCGGATTAACGCAGAGGACGCAGAGAGCGCAGAGAGGGAATGAGAAGAGGGATGCAAAGGATACGGATGCAATCATCTTTTCTTTCTCCTCTGTGTCCTCTGCGCTCTCTGCGTCCTCTACGTCCTCTGCGTTAATCCGCTTTCGGCCCGTTTTCGATGAGGAGGTAGCCGATGGTCACGGTCTTTTCTGCACCGAGCGAACGAGGGACGGATGTGTACGCGCGCCTCGGTGTGCGGACGATCATCAATGCGCGGGGCGCGACGACTGCCGTAGGCGGAACGCTGATGCCGCCCGAAGTGACGGCGGCGATGGCGGAGGCGTCCAAGGCGTTCGTCGTCCTCGATGAACTGAATGCGGCGGTTGGGGAGAAGATCGCGGCGATCACCGGTGCGGCGGCGGGCTACGTCACGTCCGGCTCGGCGGCGGGGATGCTACTCGCGGTGGCGGCCTGCATTACGGGCACCGACATCGCGCGCATCCGCCGGTTGCCGGAGACGACCGGGATGCCGGATGAGATCATCGTCCACCGCGCGCACCGCATCAACTACGACCAGATGTTTCGCGCACCCGGCGCAAAGCTCGTGGAGATCGGCATCCCGAGCGCCACCGAGCGGTGGGAGTACGAAGCGGCGTTTACCGAACGCACTGCCGCCGTCGCCTTCGTGGATTCGCCCTCGATTGGTCCCGGCGCGCTCGATTTCGCGACGGTCGTCGCAGGCGCACACGCCCGCAATGTGCCGGTGATCGTGGATGCCGCCTCGACGCTGCCGCCCGTCAGCCACCTGACGTGCTGGATCGCGGGCGGCGCGGACCTCGTCATCTACAGTGGTGGCAAGGGGATTCGTGGCCCGCAGGATTCCGGTCTGCTTGCCGGGCGTGCGGATTTGATCGCCGCCGCGCGGATGAACGGCAACCCGAACGCGGGCATCGGCCGAGCGGCGAAGGTGAGCAAGGAGGCGATGGTCGGCCTCGCCGTCGCGCTCGACCGTTTCATAGCACATGACCACGAAGCTGACTTCGCCGCACACCGGGCACAGGCGGAATTAATCGCGCGCGAACTATCCGACTTCCCGAATGCGGAGTGCGAGGTGATCGCCGACCCGGAGCGCTATCCGATGCCCATCGCGGTAATCCGTCCCGTTGATCGGGCCTGGTTCGCACCCGCCATCCGCGACACACTCGCGGCGGGCGACCCCGGCATCTTCGTCAATGTCGAACTCGGCGGCATCGGCATCAATACTCACTGCTTGCGCGACGGCGACGCGGAGCAGATCGCCACCCGCCTCCGCGCCCTGCTGCGAACAATGATCTGACCAGGAACCGCGTTCGCCTTGCGAATCGCGCAATTCCTCCGTTAGTGGATGCGCGCGAGCGGGCCGGAATCGGCATTGGGGGCGGGCTGGTCCGCGAGCGCGTCGGCGGAGGCGTGGACGCTCCAGAAGGCGAGCGCGGTCAGGAGTAGACCGAAGATGACGAGACCATTGAAGCCCCAGATATCCGCGAAGATGCCGCCGATCCAGGTGCCGAGCAGTTGCCCGCCGCCGAGCAGGAGGGAATACAGGCCCATCACCGCGCCACGTTCCCCCGGCATCTCCTCCGAGAGCGCGGCGAGGTGCGTCAGCGCGGCGGGTGCGAAGCCGCTCGCGACGATCACGCACAGCCCAATCAGGGGCAGAATGAACCAGAGCGCGTGATGCGCCTGCGCCGTGAGTGTCTGGGGGTTCTCGCCCAAACGGTTCGCGATGGCGAGCAGGACGGAGATGGCAAGGAAGCCGCCGAGGGCGATACGCATCGCCACCGGGCGGCGCATCCGGGGGAGGATGAACGTCCAGAGCACCATGCCGACGATCAGCATCGCGCCAAAAACGCCGAGTAAAACGGCTATCGCGCCCTGATCGAAGCCGCCGACGAGCAACTGGTGCGGGAAGCGGAGGTCGGCGTCGTGCTGTTTCGGTTCGAGCGTCCCAGCCGCCGCCGTGGGCAGGCTGAGGAGGAACTGGATCAGGCCGAGCAGCGCGGCGAGCAGCGCGTTGACCGCCAGCCACGCCGGCACAAATGCGAGGAGTCGGGAACGCTTGAGGAGCATTCGGTAGACGCCGAGTGCGGCCCGCCCGAGTCGTTCCGGGGCGGCCTGCTCTGCCGCCGCAACACGGCTCTCGACGACCGTCGCGGAAAGGATGAAGACCGTCACCATGTAGATGGCGAGGACGCCGAAAAAGGCGTGCACATTGGCGAGGCCGTAGAGTACATTGCCGACCGGGATGCCGACCACCACGCCTAGGACGGTCGTCACCTCGAACGCGGTCATCACGCGGACGCGGCGCTCCTCGCTGTCGCCGGACACATCGGCGAGGAAGCCAAGTCCGGCGGGTGTCGCGCACGCCGCCGAAATCCCCTCCAGCAATCGCCCGCCGATAAAGACGAGGATCAGCAGGGCGCGCACCAGGCCGGTAACCTGCGTGTTCGCGACGGGTAGCAGCGTAACGAGGGCGAAGATACCGGAGGCTGCCGCCCCGCAGATCGGGCTGAAAATCAGGAATGGGCGGCGACCGAAACGATCCGACAGATTGCCGAAGATCGGCGCGAGGCCGAGTTCGCTGATGAAAAAGACGGTGACGATGATCGAGGCGACCGTCGCCGAACCCGTGACTTTCTGGGCAAGGTAGGTGGAAAGGATGCCGTACGAGGCACGCGCGGCGATGCGGATGATGAAATAGGAGCCGATTGCCCCGACGATGCTGCGGAGCGGATGGCGCGGAGCAGCCGACTGCGGTGCGGGCGACCCCGCGCGTTTGGATTGCTCGACCGTTGACGCCACTCGCCTCTCCTTCATGGAATAGGATACCGCACCCCTGCTGCCGACGCTACATTCGGCAGCAGGGAAGACGTTCCCACTATGGGAAACGTTGCGATGCTCGGCCTATTGTGTGGCATAGACATGAACGATGGATGAACGGGGATGGGAACCTCACCCCCGGCCCCTCTCCTTTGCCAGAGCAAAGGAGAGGGGTGTCTTGCATGAAGCGCCGTGGCATTCCCTCACCATCGCCATCTCCCTGTATTTGCTCCCCCTCTCCTTTGCTTGTCAGCAAAGGAGAGCCGGGCGCCCTCTGGGCAGGCGGGGGGTGAGGTTCCCCGTCCCTATCGCAAACTCGGTGGCGGCTTGCGGGTCGGCGCGCGGTATGTTGGGCGGCGGGCGCGGGCCATCAGACGCCGCGCGGCGGTTGGTTGCCCGCCGCGTCGCCGGTTCGGGGCGAGCGAAAGGCGCAGGCCGAGGTCCAGCAGGAACAGGACGAGCGCGGCGATGGCGAACCAGCCCCACCACTCCTTGAAGCGCGTGATCGTGCCTGCTT
>JALYXG010000467.1 GCA_030947205.1 Chloroflexota bacterium | reverse complement strand
CACTATCGCGCGCGATGGGATCCATCAGCACCATCGCCTCGCGGCTCTTGATCCGAAAACATGTATTGCCCAGCCACTTGACATCTGCCATGTGGAAAACCCCGCTATTCCGACGTACAAACGTGGGGAACGAATCGTGCGTGCAACGGTGTACGTATGCATGCGCCCTTCGCAGTGTAGCATACCGATTGTGGCCACGCAACGGGTTGTGTCCCAGCAGTTGTGCTTCTGCGTCCCAGGAAAACCTCATCCCCACTGCCCAGAGGGCACCCGCTCTCCATTGCGATGGAGAGGGGAGCGACCTTCGAGAGAGCCGGATGTTGGGGAACGCCTCGGTACCGCGATGAGTCACTCCTCTCCATCGCGGGTGCCCTCTGGGCAGTGAGAGGGGCTGGGGGTGAGGTTCCCCAGCAGTTGTGCTTGCCGCCCGTCGTTGCAGACGGTACCCTACGCGAGACATGTAGGCCCGGGTGCGACATATTCCTGCCGAAACCCGCCGAGTGAAAGGGAGACCGTGCCAAGCAAGAAACAACTTCTCGTCGGTGCAGGCATCATCGCGGGCGGTGCGGTGTTTGCACGTCTGCAACGCCCGCACGGAGATTTCGAGCGCGTCATCGCGTTGCCCGGCCCCGCCGAACCGATTGAGATCGCGCGCGACCAGCAGGGCATTCCGCATATCCGGGCGAACAGCCTCGACGACCTGATGTTCGGGTTGGGCTATGCGACCGCCGAGGACCGGCTCTGGCACCTCGATGTGCTGCATCGGGCGGCGTTCGGGCGGCTCGCCGAGATCGTTGGCCACCACGCGCTCGATCTGGACAAATTCATGCTCACGCTCGGTATCCGGCGCGCGGCGGAGGCCGAGGCAGCCCAACTTTCCGGCGAAACCCAATCGGCGCTCGATCACTATTCCGCCGGTGTCAATGCCTTTGTCCAACGGAAAGGGCCGCTCCTCGGCGCAGAGTTCATTGTGGGCCGCTATCCGCCGCTCGCGTGGAGTCCCGCCGCCTCGATGGGCATTCTGAAGATCATGGGCTGGACACTCGATGGCTTTATCGAGAAATTGCTGCTCCGCGACCGGATCAGCGACGCGATTGGCGAAGAGTTGGCGGCGCTGCTCTTCAATGAAGACCGCTCGCTCACTGCCCGCGATCCCGTCGTCTCGTCTGCCGCCTACGCGGCGTTCCGCGAGCGCTTGGGCACGGTGAATGACACGCTCGGGCAGGTGACAGGCATATCCTCCACGATCCCCGGCAGCAACAACTGGGTCGTCGGCGGCGCGCACACCGCGACGGGCAAGCCGTTGCTCGCCAACGACCCGCACCTCGGCTACGCAATTCCCTCGATCTGGTACGAGTGCCACCTGACCGCGCCCGGCATCAATGCGGCGGGCGCGACGATCCCCGGTGTGCCCGGTGTCGCTATCGGCCACAACGACCGCGTCGCCTGGGGTATCACCGCGACGATGATGGTGCAGACCGATCTGTATGTCGAGGAAATTGACCCCGACAATCGCCTGCGCTACCGCACCGAGGACGGCTGGGCGATGATGGATCGCGTCGTGGACGTGATACCGGTCAAGGGGCGGCGCGACGCCGAGCCGCACGAGACGCGCATCACGCGTCACGGCCCGATTGTCACCGGCCTCGGCGAGGCGAAGGACGAGACACGCGCACTGGCGCTGAAGTGGGTCGGTCAGGAGGGCGCGGACGAAATGACCGGACTCCTCGGCCTGATGCGGGCGCGCTCGGCGGACGAGTTCCGCGCCGCGTGCGGAGGCATTGCCCTCCCGGCCTTGAATCTGGTCTTCGCGGATGTGGACAACCATATCGGCTACCAGTTCGTCGGGCGCGCACCGATCCGGCCACCGGAATGTGGCATCCGTCCCGTGCCCGGTTGGACGGGCGCGTACGAGTGGACAGGATTCGTGCCGTTCGATGAACTGCCCGCACTCGCCGATCCGCCCGAAGGGTTCATCGCTACGGCGAACACGCGGATTCAGGCGGACGATTATCCGTACCCGCTGCCGAGCGTCCATGCCTCGCCATTCCGCGTCTGTCGCATCCGGCAGATGCTCGACGGGCGCGACGGCTTGACGATGGAGGACATGCGACGGATGCAGGCTGATGTCTACGTGCTGCACGCCGAACCGCTCCGGCCCGCGCTCCTCGACGTGCTCGACGACGCGAACCGGACATGGACGAGCGAGGAATATGCCGCGCTCGAACTCCTGCGCGCGTGGGACGGCTTCGCGGAGGTGGATAGCCCCGGCGCGGCGATCTGGGAAACGACCTACAGCAATTGGATGCGCCGCGTCTTCCGCGCGCGCCTTTCACCCGATCTAACGAAAGACGTGCTGACGAAGTTTCTCGGCGAGTTCCACTGGGCGCTGCCGGACCGTTTGTGCAAGGGCGACGACCTCGGCTGGTTCACCGACACGACGCGCGAAACCGAACTGATCGCCGCTTTCGCGGAGGCGGTGGCGTGG
>JALYXG010000192.1 GCA_030947205.1 Chloroflexota bacterium | reverse complement strand
AGCATGCCGAGATGTGCGGACGCCAATGTTTCCGGTGAGTTTTGCAATCATCGCTAAACCCCATTGCCCTCTGCTGTTATTTCATCCAATCATTGCTGCGCGCTACGCCATCAGGCATCGCGCCGTTGAAGATGACGTTGAGGCTCTGGCGCATGTAAGCGTCCGCCGCCTCCGTGTCGTTGGTCCGGTACTGCGTGGCGACGCTGACGACGATCAGGTTCGCCACCAACTGCCCGAACTGCCCCGCGTCGAGGCCGGAACGGAAGCGGCTGGCGCGCTGCCCGTTTGTCGCTACTTTGGCGACCAGTTCGGTGAGTGTGAAGGCCTGCGCCGCCCGCACCGCGCGCTCCACGTCGGGGTTCAAAAGCTCGTGCGACAGGACAACGACCGCCTCGCCATGCTCCTCCAGCAGCGAGCGGACCTCGAGCCAGATGCGATAGATGATCCGCTCCGCAGTGACGTTCGCGGCGATCTGCTCGTCTACCTGCGCGGTGAGGGCGATCATCAGATCGCGCCCGAACTCGACGATCACTGCTTCCTTGTAGCCGAAATAGTTGAAAAACGTCCCCCGGCTGACGTCCGCCGCGTCGGCGATGTCGTCAATGGAGGTGTTGTAGAATCCCTGCGTGTTGAACAGTTCGACCGCGCGACCGATGATCGCCGAGCGGGTCTGGAGTTTCTTGCGTTCTCGCAACGAGGGGCGCGGGAAGGCCCCGCGTCGTGTACTCGGTTGATACATTCCTCTTCCTCCTCCGGCATCGCCGCCGATTTCGTGCGGCTGTGCGATGCGTGTGTTCCGTGTCGCACGCGTTTGTCAGTAAACGTTCGGGGCGCGGTGCGTGCAAAAAAAGAAAGCCCGACCTGCGCCTGCGCGCTTCTGGCCGGGTTCACCATTTACTCCCCAAACGCCGAGGTGACCACATTACGGGCGCTGGATCATCGCTTCCTTTGTCCTCATGTCCACAAACAAGGTCCCCACATAAGGTAAGACAATGTACGAAAACTGATCGAGAATGGATCACTACATTATGGTTGATTGCGTGGGGCATCATTTCTGTTCCGATATGCTGCGCCCTCCTTGCAAAAAAACCGACCAAAAACCGCGAAATGCGGTGGCCGGTTTCACCATTTGCTCCTCCGTACCGAGGTGACCAGTTTGCGGGTACGGACTCAACGCTTCCAACACTATTGCCTGATACTGTACTCGACAAAAATGATGGTGTCAACTGCTAGGCTGTACTCTAACTTCTTTTGATACTTCGCTACAGAAACTTTGTACCGAGAAGTTGTGCAGAATTACCAAGATTTGTCCATTTTGGTCGCCTCGCGGCTTTTAATTACAGAACATTTGTGCGAAGCCACGGAGGTCGGCATGGAACGAGCGGGCGATCATCTCTCGTTGCGCGCGGAAATCGCGCAACTGCGCGCCATCATGCGCAACATCGCCTCGGACGACGAGGCCGAGCGACGGGCGGCATCCGCGCAAGCCCCGGACGCGGCTCGCGTGATGGCGGCGCTGATCCGCGCAGTCGAGGCGCAACACGAATGGGAGCACGAACCGGAAGCGGAAACGGCGCACGCGCTCGCCTCGGTCATCCACCGCGCACTGGACGCGATGGCCCGCGAGGAAGCGACGCAGCGCGCACAGCGGGATGGACGAACCGATGGGGGATGAACCACCGAGATACCGAGAACACGAAGAAGGAAGGCAGACGTAACGCAGAGGACACGGAGACCGCAGCGATCACAGAGAGGGATGCTCTTAATCTTCTCTTCTCTGCGTCCTCTGTGCCCTCTGCGATCTCTGCGCTATTCCCCTTGCTTGGTGTCTCAGTGGTTCATCCCCCTTTCTCAAGGGGGTTTTTGCGATGCAATCACTATTCACCACATCGGGAACGCGCCGGTTGACCCGCGCGCGCTATCGGCGGCGGAGCGACCGCGTCGCGCCGCTGCGACCGGCCGACCGCTTGGACCTTTCCCTGTATGTCGAGGAGGCGGTGACGCGTCGGATGGTCGAGGATGTCATCGAGGAGGTACGCGAGATGCGCGACCGGATGATGAACCTCCTGTTCCTGATCGCCGGGAGCGTCCTCGTGGACATCCTGACGCGAATGCGTGGGGGTTGAGAAGATGGCGAACGAACAACAAATTTCTGGTGGCGTAGGCTTCAGCCTGCGTCCCCGTTCTTTCTCTCACACTGAAACGCACGCTGAATCCTACGCTACCACAGGGACGCAGGCTGAAGCCTGCTCCACCACGTCTACGCCGGATGAGCGCGCACTCCACTGGCTGCTGCGCGACATCGGCGGATTTTCGCGGATGGTCTGGCCGGATACGGCGCTCCGCCCTTATCAGATCGCACCGGCGCGGGCGATCATCCAGTCGGCGCTCGCGGGGGACGGCGCATCGTTCGCGGTCGTTTTCGCGCGGCAATCGGGAAAGGACGAACTGCTTGCGCAGGTAATTGCCTTCCTGCTTATCCACCGGCAACTGCACGGTGGCGAGATCGTCGTCGCTGCGCCATCGCTCGTGCCACAGGGGCAGATCACCCTGCGGCGCATCGAGGAGCGGTTGCGCGCCGCCGCGCTCTTCGCGCCGGGGATCCAGACGGAGGGCGGGCACATCATCCGCGTCGGGCGGGCGTCGGCGCGCTTCGTCTCGGCGGGGCCGATGGCCCAGGCACGCGGCGCGACCGCTTCCCTCCTCCTCGTCGCCAACGAGGCGCAGGACATCGAGCAGGAGCGGTGGGACGCCGTCTTCGATCCGATGGGCGCGAGCACCAACGCCACCACCGTCTTCGCCGGTACCGTCTGGACACGAAACACACTCCTCGCCCGCGCAATGACGAGTACTGAGAAGGGGAATGAAGGCACTCAGCACTCAGTACTCAGTACTCGTCACTGTTTTCTTGCCGACTGGCGCGTGGTGGCCCGCGAAGTCCCGGCGTACGGGGCGCGGGTGCGGCGGCGGATGGCGGAACTGGGCGAGCAGCATCCATTCATCCGCACGGAATACTGCCTCCAGCCACTCGACGATGCCGGGATGCTGTTCGACGCGGCGAAGCAGGCCCAGATGCGTGGCGCCCACGCTCGTCAGCGGCGGGTGAGCCTCGGCGCTGCCGGGCCGTACGCACTCCTGCTCGATGTCGCGGGGGAGGCGGAGGAAGCGGGCGCACAGGCCGCGACCGGGCGACACGGCTTTGTTGCGCCGCGCGAAACACGGCGGGACAGCACCGCGCTCACTGTCGTGGAGATCGTGCCGACGGATGCGAGTAGCCAAACGCTCGTGCCGCGACGATGGCAGCGGCAGTTACCTGGGTATCGCGTCGTGGACCGCCGCATCTGGTCGGGCGTCAATCACGTCCTCCTCGCGGAGGAAATCGTGGACCTCGCGCAGCGCGTCTGGGCCAACCCGGCCTGCGCGCATGTCGTTGTGGACGCGACGGGGATCGGGCATGGGCTGGCGGCGATGCTTCGCGCCTCCTTGCCGCCCGACACGGTGACGGCCTTCGTCTTCACGGCGGCGAGCAAGAGCGATCTCGGCTGGCGGCTCCTCGCGGCAATCGCGGCGGGCCGCTACCAGGAGTATCTCGACGATGGCGCGGACGACACGCACTGGTTCTGGCGGCAGGTGGCGGCCTGCACCTTCACCGTCCGCCCCGGCGTCGGCCGACAGATCGCGTGGAGCGTCCCCGACCCCGAGACGCACGACGACCTCCTGATGAGCGCCGCGCTCGTCGGCGCCCTCGACGACCACGACTTCCGCGACCGCGTAGCGCGGGGAAGCAATGAGCAATGAGCAATGAGAAGGGCCGCTTCCCCACTCATTGCTCATTGCTCATTGCTGAAGAAAGGGGGTGATTGCAGCACACAGCAGACGCTCGTGGAACAAACCGAAACCAGGAACAAGTGAGGGGCGGGTAACACCGCCCCTTTCGCATCTCCGGAAAGGAGATCGGCATGGACGAGATCACGGTGGCGGAAGCGCAACGGTCACCCTCGCACGTAACGGAGATCGGTGGCGCGGCGACGGCGGACGCGGGCACGGGCGGCGCGACAAAATTCGCCGTCCTCAGTGCGGAGGAGCGGCAAACGCTCCGCGCGACGCTCGCGGCGGCACACCCGGACGCGATCCCGGAATTGATCGGCGGCGAGACGGTCGGCGAGATGATCGCCAGCCTGGAAACGGCGAAGGCCGCCTACCAGCGCACCGTCGAGCGCACCAAAGC
>JALYXG010000436.1 GCA_030947205.1 Chloroflexota bacterium | reverse complement strand
GTGTGAGCACGTCGGCGGGCGTTTCGGCGAGGGCGTCCGCGAGTGGTTCGAGGATGGTACGGGCGTACGGTCCCCACGCAGCGCCGATGCCGGTCATCCCGGCGGCGCGGGCAGCGATCATGTCATGCGTGCTGTCGCCGATATACCAGCATGCGGTAGGCGGCAAATCGAGCGCGGCGGCGGCATGGAGGAGCGGATCGGGGTATGGCTTGTGCCGCGTAGTGTCGTCTTCTACGACGACAATGGCCATCTCGCGGTCGAGCAGGAAGCGTTCAAACGACGGTGCGGCGGAGAGGCGCGCCTTCGAGGTGACGATTCCCATCGGGATACCGCGTGCGCGGATTGCCGCCAGCATCTCGACGATGCCAGGGTAGACGGTCACGAATGCATCGTGGTTGGCGAACATGAAGGTGCGATAGGTGGCGAGGAGCGCCGGGCCATTATTGGGCGCGATCCGCTCCAACTCCCCGACCAGCGAGCGTCCGATCGTCGGAATGATTTCCTCGCGCGGCAGCGGCGTGCCCATGTGCGTCTCTGTCGCGTGCTGAAACGACTGGACGATCAGTTCGATGCTGTCAATCAGCGTCCCGTCGAGGTCGAAGAGGATGGCGCGTGGGGGCGTTTTATTCAAGGAAATCCTTGAGGGACTTGGAGCGAGAGGGGTGACGGAGTTTGCGGAGCGCCTTCGCCTCGATCTGGCGGATGCGCTCGCGGGTGACGCCGAATTCCTTGCCGACCTCCTCCAGCGTGCGGCTGTTGCCGTCGTCCAGCCCGAAACGGAGGACGAGTACCTGCCGCTCGCGGTCGGACAAGTTGCCGAGCACCTTGTCCACCTGTTCACGCAGCAGGCCGATCGTCGCGCCGTCTTCGGGGGCGATGGCGAGGGTATCCGGGACGAAATCGCCGAGGTGGCTGTCTTCCTCCTCGCCGATCGGCATTTCGAGCGAAACGGGTTCCTGCGAAATCTTGATGATCTCGCGCACGCGCTCGGCCGGGATGCCCATCACTTCCGCGATCTCCTCGGAAGTCGGCTCCTTGCCGCGCTCCTGCAGCAACTGACGCGAGGTGCGAATGAGGCGATTGATCGTCTCGACCATGTGGACGGGGATGCGGATCGTGCGCGCCTGGTCGGCGATGGCGCGAGTGATCGCCTGGCGGATCCACCACGTCGCGTAGGTGCTGAACTTGAACCCCTTGAGGTACTGGAACTTCTCGACGGCGCGGATCAGCCCCATGTTCCCTTCCTGCACCAGATCGAGCAGAGTCATGCCGCGCCCGACGTACTTCTTCGCGACACTGACGACGAGCCGCAGGTTCGCCTCCACCAGCCGCCGCCGCGCCTCGTCGCCATCCGTCTTGATCCCGGCCCAATGGGCGGCGAGGGCGTCATGCCGCGCGTCCCAGTGGACGCCCGCCTGATCGAGGCGCATGTCGAGCGGGATGATCTCGAAGTGCATCAGGATCGGCTTGGCGGTTCGCTGCCACCGCTTGGCGCGTTTGGCGGGCGGCCGGTCCATCAGCGCGTCGCACGCCTGTTTGAAATCTTCGTGTTCCGGCCAGGTGCGATTCAACTCGATCGAGTGGCGCAGCGTGTCCGGGAAGAGTGCGATGGGCAGCAGGCAATATTCCAGCAGGCGCGACCGGAGCGCCTCTTCTGCCTCGCCGACTGCCCAGTCGTGCGCCTTCGCGCAGGCGGCGAGCGATCCTTCGGGCAGGGAATTGAGCGGCACGACGCCCTCGAAGAGTTCGTTGCGCTGCATCGGCAGCGGCTTCTGGCGAATATCTTCGTAGATGGTCGTCACATAGTGCCAGTTGGCGACGAGGTTCTGATACAGATAGCAGCCGAGGTCGCTCGCCGTCGGATCGCACCCCGCGCTTTCCTCGCGCAGTTTCTGCTCCTGCCGCACCAGATAGACGCCCATCTCCATCCGCCGTGCGAGGTCCTGCTCCTCCTCGCCGGAAAGGAGCGGCACGCGGCCGATCTCGCGCAAATACATCCGCACCGGGTCGTCAATGCTGAAGCCGGGCAAGTCCGCGTCGGAAATCTCGACGGGCGCGGGCTTGCCACTCTGCGGGTCCGGGACGGCGGCGCTGTCAAAGACGCGGACGCCCTGCTCGCTGAGATACGAGATCAGTTGATCCGTTGCCTCGATGCTCTGCTCAGGCGTCGGCATGACGGCGAGGATGTCGTCGTACGTCGCGTAGCCCTGCTCGCGGAACCGCTCGACCTTCTCATCCGCGATTAGCGCCTCCATGCCCTGATCGCGCACGAGGTCGTCAGGCAACTCGGCGAGCGTGATGTCGTCGGGCCGCTCGTCCTCCGGCATGCCGTCCATGAACGGGTCCCCGGCGAGCAGTTCGGGCGCGTCCTCCGGTTCGATCTCGATGATGTCGGCATCCTCCCGACTCCGATTATCGGGCGGAAGCGTGCCGGGACGCTGCTGATTTCGTTGTGGATTGTTCATCACGTATGGGAATCTCCAAAAAACAGTCGGAAGCACCACTGAGGGCAAACATGATAGGGAGTTGTCCCCCTGTTCCGTTAGACGTTGGACGCGCCGTGTGGTTCTTCGTCCTCGTCCGTTCCGGTGCCCTCTTCTACTACACCGCCTGGGGGATTGCAAGCGACATGAGCGATTATTGTCACCTGTCCGTACATGGGGAAGTTCGAAGTTCGATGTTCAGAGTTCGAAGAAGGGAATCGGGAGTTCTCCGAACATCGAACTTCGAACCTCCCTCATGGTATGTGTAATGCAACAGTAAGGAACGGAGAGTACACTCGCTGGTGTACCGCATGGCGGGCGATTCTCGCATCGCCCCTACGATCAGGAGAATTTCGCGATGATCTTCAAGGCTCTCACGTCCGCACGGACGAACCGCGCCGCGTATGGCGACCGATTGCCCCCCGGCCAGACACTCACCGATAAGTGGCCCGTCCTCCATTACGGCAGCATCCCGCGCTACGACCCCTTCCGGTGGGACTTCGCGATCACCGGGCTGGTTGAGGAGCCTGTGACGTGGAAGTGCGATGCGTTCCGCGCCCTGCCGCACGCCGAGATCACGGCGGACATGCACTGCGTTACCCGCTGGAGCACCTTCGACAACCATTGGGAGGGCATCAGTACGAAGGACGTGCTGTCGCATGTACAGGTCAAGCCGGAGGCGAAATACGTCCTCGTTAAGTGCGACGGCGGCTACACGACGAACATGCCGCTCTCGGTCTTCCTGGACGACGACTGCCTGTTCGCGTGGCGCAACAACGGCGAGGACATCTCGCCCGCTCACGGCTGGCCCCTGCGCCTCGTCATCCCGAAGAAATATGCGTGGAAAAGCGCGAAATGGGTGCGCGGCATCGAACTGCTGCCCGAAGATCGCCTCGGCTTCTGGGAGAAGTACGGCTACCACAACGACGCCGACCCCTTCAAGGAAGAGCGCTTCGCATAACGAGCAGGGAGTCGGCAGCAGGTAGTGGGCAACAAAGAGCGATGTGCGCCGTGCGCATCGCTCTTTGCGTGTTGCTTGCCATGTTATGATGGCGTCGGTGGTGATCGCACACAGTCGTGAGCATGCCGATTGCACCGCCCACGCAGCCGTAACGGCAGAAATGCGCGGCAGATGATGAGCATCGCTCCATAACCCCTTGGCGCAACCGAGTCTTCTTCATTGTTGGCGGTTCACAGGCCGCTTTCGTTTGCGTGCGTGGGTGAAGCGATGATTGCAATCAAGAAATATCCCCGGACACCCCATATCGCGGGGTCCGGGATTCAGCGCGGCGACGATGACCTG
>JALYXG010000409.1 GCA_030947205.1 Chloroflexota bacterium | reverse complement strand
ATCCCCTGCCCGCCCGCCTCACGGTACGTCCGCTCGCCCGCCTCCTGCCACGACAAGCCCCGGTCGAGGTACATCAGAGCGCGCCGCGTCGTCGTGCCGATGTCCTTCGGCTCCGAATGCAACCAATCCACGAAACGGCGCGCGATGTCGTCGCCGTTCACCGTGCCTGTCGCGACGATGCTTTCGGCGATGCAGGTCGTCATCTGCGTGTCGTCCGTCACCTCGCCGGGCGCGAGACGCAACCAGCCGCCGCCGATGATGTCGCGCAGTTGGCCGTACCGCGTGCGAATCTCATCGCGCGACAGGAATTCCACCGTCGCGCCGAGCGCATCCCCGCACGCGAGGCCGAGCATACACCCCGCGAACTGCTCCTCGGAAACGATCTGCTGGCTCATGGGGCCTCCAAAGAACGAAGGAGTGAGGACTGAGAAGGGAGGGCGCACAGCCGTGCGCCCCTACCATTCCGTATACTTCCGTACACTGTCTACTGCGTCTCGTTGACACTGCGGAACCGCTACGGCATCATGCGCGCATCGGACTGCCGGGTGCCAGTATACGGCGTTTTCGCCCGGCACCGCGAACCGATCCGTGGGGGATCGGCACGCCAGCGAGATACACGCAAACGCATACGGGTGAGAAGGACGAGAGGGGCACAGAACATGGTGACACAACCGCCGGGCACGCCGGACAACAACGCCGATGGCGAGACACGGGTCGCGGCTGACACACCCGCGTCGCCGGAGACGCTGCTCGGCGGCAAGTACCGCGTCGAGCGGGTAATCGGCGAGGGGACGTTCGGGCGGGTCTATCTCGCGACGGACACCCGCCTGCGCCGCGCCGTCGCCATCAAGGAACTGCTCGCGACGCGCAACGCGACCGACCCGGAACTCTTCCAGAACTATCTCGACCGCTTCGGGCGCGAGGCGCGGGCCGGTGGCGCGATCACCCATCCGAATGTCGTCACTGTCTACGAGTTGGAAATAGACAGCGCCCAGAATACCTACCTCGTGATGGAATACGTAGACGGCATGAATCTGGGTGCACTGCTCGATCAGGTCGGCAGTTTGCCGGTCGAGCGCGTCGTCGCTATCGCCCTCGACATTGCGCGCGGCCTCGAAGTCGTCCATGAGGCGGACGTGGTACACCGGGACCTCAAGCCCGCGAACATCATGATCTCGCGGCGCGGCGGTGCGAAGGTCGGCGACTTCGGCATCGCGCAGGTTGGCACGGAGAGCCAGCGCACGCAAGTCGTGATCGGCCACCCGGGCACGCCGCTCTACATGAGTCCCGAGCAGACGAGTGGCTTCGGCTATATTGACGGTCGTTCGGACCTGTACAGCCTCGGCCTCGTTATCTACGAGATGCTCGCGGGCGAACCGTACGCGCGCCGCCGCGTGCCGCTCGGGCAGACACGGCCCGGAACACCGCCTGCGCTCGTCGCCATTGTCGAGAAATTACTCCAGAAAGACCCCGATCAGCGGTACCAAAGCGCGAACGATCTGATCGCCGATCTGTCGAAACTCACCGGCGCTCCCCAGCAACCAACCACGACGGACACCTATGCCCTGCCCGGCGCCGCGCCGGGAGCGTACCCGCCCGGCCCGCCCTCGCAGCAGGGCGGCTATGGCGCACCGGTGAGCGGCGTGCCAAACGCGTATGGTGGCCCACCGTCGCAGCCACCAATCCCCCCCGGCACGTATGGCGCCCCCAGCACGCAGCCGCCCATCCCGTACCCGCCTGGACCGCAAGGGCAGAGGGGAGCGCCGTATCAGCAACCGACCGGGCAACCGCCACAATCTCCCTATGGCACGCAGCCGTATGCGTACAGCCAGGCGCCGCCGCCGCTCCCGCAGCAGAAACGTGGCGGCATTCCGCTCGTGGCAATCATCGGCATCATCGCGACGGTGTTGATCGTCGCCATTGGCGGCATCGCGCTCGCGGCGACGCGCGGCGGCGGGCAATCCGCGACCGCGACGGTGCCAGTCGGCACATCGGTCGCCAATGCGGGCGCGACGGCGACAAACGCGACTGGCGGTACCCCAACCGCGACCGATGGCATCCCGACCGCGAATATCGGGACGTTCGCCGTGCCAACCTTTGTTGTTCCGCTCGTCGCGTCACAGACGGCGCCTGTCGGCACGAGCGGCACGACAACGCCCGTCGCCACGGCGGCACGAACGCCGTCTGCGGCTTCCGGCACTCCCCGTCCGACCACCGGCACGGCGAGCGCGGGGACTGCGAAGCCCTCCGCGAGCGGCAGCACGCCGTTTCCGACCGCCTCGAATCAGGTGAAATTCGCCGCGAGCAAGCCACTGCCCACGGCGGTCGGCCCAAACATCTACGTGGACGACGAGAACCGCTACACGCTGCACTACCCGAAGGAGTGGGAGCAAGCGCCGGGCGATGCCGACACCGACGTGCAGTTCACCGCGCAGGGCACAACGACTGCCGGTGTCACGACCTCCGATCTCAACGGCGAAAAGAAGCCGACCGCGCAGGAACTCGCCGATCAGATCAACACGACCTTCGCCAGGCAACTAACGAACTTCAAACTGGTCGAAGCGACGCAGGTGAAAGTCGCGGGACAGGACGGCGTGCGGATGCTCTATACCTTCACAGACAAGAACAACACCGTGACGCTCGGCGGCTACCTTTTCACTTTTGCGACGGATAAGACGGTCGTCCTCTTCAGTTGCTACGCGGCGAAAGACAGTTTCGATAGCCGCGTGCCGACCTTCGATAGCGTCGCCGCTTCGTTCACGGGCGGCGTCGCGCTCGACAACACCTACGCGGACCCGCAGAGCCGGTTCATCTTCGATTACCCGAAGGCGTGGTCGGAGAAGAAACCAAATTCGACCGCCGTCGCCGCCCTCGTCGCCCCCACGGACGGAACGCCGAGCTTCAATGTCGTGATCGGCACGACATCGAGCATGCTCCAGCAATACTATGATGGGAACATCAAGACGATTGCCGATCCGTCGTCCGGCTTCAAGGCGTACAAGAAGGTCAGCGAGAGCGACACGACGATCTCCGGCCAACCCGCGAAGTTGCAGATTTACACGGCGGACATCAACGGGAACGGCACGACCTTCGAGTTGCACCAGTGGTTCATCGTCAAGGACGGCAAGGGATACGTCCTCACCTATTCCGTCCTCGCGGACAAGGCGAAGGACTTCCCCGGCTACGGGCCGATCCTCGCCAATTCGTTTACGATCCTTTAGGGAGTAATCAGTAGTCGGTAGTCGGTAGTCAGAAATCGCCCTCCGCCGTTTCGCCTGTGGCAGAATAGATGCGATGGGAAGCACGCTACCGCAATGAACGCCCTGCTGACCCCTGACTACCGACTACTGACTACTGCCTACTGACTACTGACTACTACAGGATGTGCCAATGGATGACACGCTCTGGTTCAAGGACGCGATCTTCTACGAAGTGCCCGTGCGCTCGTTTTATGACAGTTCCAACGACGGCAGCGGCGATTTTGTCGGGCTGACGCAGAAACTGCCGTATATCCGCAATCTCGGCGTGGATTGCATCTGGCTGCTGCCGTTCTATCCCTCGCCGCTGCGGGATGACGGCTACGATATCGCCGAATTCTACGACATCCACCCGGATTACGGTACGCTGGACGACTTCAAAGCGTTTCTCGACCGCGCGCACGAACTCGGCATGCGCGTCATCGCCGATATGGTGCTGAATCACACGAGCGATCAACACCAATGGTTCCAGGAGGCACGCCGCTCGCCCGATTCGCCGTACCGCGACTACTACGTCTGGAGCGACGACCCGACGCTGTACAAGGATGCGCGGGTGATCTTCACGGACACCGAGATTTCCAACTGGACGTTCGATCCGGTCGCCGGGCGCTATTACTGGCACCGCTTTTTCAGCCATCAACCGGACCTCAATTTCGAAAATCCCGCCGTCCAGCAGGCGATGCTCGATGTGATCGCGTACTGGCTCGGCTTCGGCCTCGACGGCTTCCGCTGCGACGCCGTGCCCTATCTCTACGAGCGCGATGGCACTAATTGCGAGAACCTGCCGGAGACGCATGCCTACCTGAAGCAGGTGCGCCGCTATGTGGATGAGCATTTCCCCGGCAAGATTCTGCTCGCCGAGGCGAATCAGTGGCCTGCCGATGTGATCGCCTACTTCGGCAATGGCGACGAGTTCCACATGGCGTTCCACTTCCCGATCATGCCGCGCATCTTCATGGCGATCCGCCGCGAGGAGCGGATGCCGATCGTCGAGATCATGGAGCAAACGCCGGACATCCCCGAACTCTGCCAGTGGGGGATGTTCCTGCGCAACCACGATGAACTGACGCTGGAGATGGTGACGGACGCCGAGCGGGACTACATGTACTACGAGTACGCGAAAGACCCGCGCATGAAGATCAACATCGGCATCCGCCGCCGCCTCGCGCCATTGGCGGAAAACGGCCGCCGCCAGATCGAACTCCTCAACAGCATCCTGCTCTCGATGCCCGGCAGCCCGATCCTCTACTACGGCGACGAGATCGGCATGGGCGACAACTACTACCTCGGCGACCGCAATGGCGTCCGCACGCCGATGCAGTGGTCCAGCGACCGCAACGCCGGATTCTCGCGCGCCGACCCCGCCCGGCTATATAGCCCGGTAGTTATGGACCCGGTTTACGGCTTCCAGTCCATCAATGTCGAAGCGCAGGAGCGGACGCCGACCTCCTTGCTGAACTGGATTACCCGGCTGATCCGCGTGCGCAAGAAATACCCGGCCTTCGGGCGCGGCTCGCTCGAATTCCTCGGCGGCGGCAACCCGAAAGTGCTCGCCTACATCCGACAGTACGAGGGGCAAACGCTGCTCGTCGTTCTCAACCTTTCCCGGTTCGTGCAATGCGCGGAAGTGGACTTGAGCCGCTTTATCGGCATGCAGCCCGTGGAACTGATCGGGGAAACGCACTTCCCCACGATCACCGACCGCCCCTACTTCTTCACTCTCGGCCCGCATGCCTTCTATTGGTTTCGGCTGGAAAATATGGCACAGGAGGGCTGAAAGAACCTAACCCCCGAGCCGAGATCAGTCCTCAGTCCTCGCTCGGAGGGCGGCTTCGAGTCGCATCTGCTGGGAGGTCAGGGTGAGGGCGCCGCGCGAACGTTCGAGGACGCTGCGGACGAGGTCGGTCGTGCGGCGCAAGCCGTGCGTGACGGCGTCGGGGTAATCCACAGTGACGAGCAGTCCGAAGATGTCGTCCATGATGGCGAGCGTCGTCTCGGCGGCGGCGAGGTCGCCCGCGCGGAGCACATCGAGGAGATGCCGCCGCAGTTCGCCCGCTGCCTCGCCCAGCCCATTGAGGTAGACCGGCTCATCTATGTCGAGGTCGGCGGGCGACGGAATCTCCGTTTCTCCAATCAGCGCGCGGACGATGCGCGCCTCGGCGTATTCCTTCTGCGCATCCTGCACGTAACCCGCCCAGTAGACCGGCGGGAAGTCCGTTCGGTACGCGCCCAGGCCGGTATGCAGCGCGTGCGCCCGTTCGAGCAGCGTGTCCGCCTCGGCAAACTCGCCCCGATGCACCGCGCGAATCGCATTCGCGCTCGACCGCACGATCTGCCGCGTGTCCGCCAGCGCCTTTTCCCGCGCTGCGTTCACCGCCTCCAACCGCGCGAGCGCCGCATCGCCGATACGAAGGATCGAGTACTGAGTACTCATCACTATCCCGCGCTCCACGTATACGCGAGGGCGCGGAAGCGGAGGCCGAGGTCGTTGGCGGAGGGGTCGAAACCCTTGACGCGATCGCGCACGGCGACGGTGTTCCTGGAGAAGTCGAGCGGGAGGATCGGCAGATCGGCCATGATGCGCTGCTGAATCCTCGTGTACAAGTCTTTGCGCTCGAGCTGCTGCTCCGGCTTGGAGATGCCGCGCGCCTTACCGAGCATGCTGTCCACATCGGTATTGAGGTAGCGACCGGCGTTGAGGCCCGTCTTCGCCGCGTCAATCGAGAAGAGCGGGGAAAGATCGGGGTCCACCGCGCTCGCGTAACTGGCGACGAATGCATCGAAGTCATGCGTCCGCGTCACGCGATCCACGAAGGCCGTCCACTTCTCCGAGACGACCGTTACATTGACGCCGACCTTCGCCCATGCATCGCGCAGCAGCCCGGCGTAGGTTTCGCGGATCGGATCGCTGGAGTTCGTGGCGAGCGTGAACGAGAAGGTCTGGCGATCCTTGACGCGGATACCATCCGCGCCCGCCTTCCAGCCCGCCGCATCGAGGAGCCGCTTCGCTTCATCCACGTTCTGCCGGTACGTCGGGTCCACGAGCGCGTAGGCCCACGAGGGCGGCGGCTGCACGCCATCCGCGACGGTGCCGACGCCATTGCGCGCGCTCTGGAGCATCGCGGCGCGATCGAGCGCGAGCATCAGCGCCTTGCGGACATTGGCATCGCCAAAGAACTTGCTCGCCGGCTTGGCGGTGTCGAGTTGCAACCCGACATAGGTCATGTCGTAGGTGTCGTAGGTCGTCAGTTTGACGCCCGGTGTATTCGCAAGCCCCTTCTGCACGGCGGGCGAGACAACGCCGAAATCCGCCTTGCCGGTCGCCAGCGCGTCGCGCACGGCGTCGTCAGTCGGCAGGACGATATAGGTGTAGTGCGGGGCGGCGACGTGCCCAAGATGGTAGCTCGGATTGGCGTCCGCCTCCATCCGCTCCGAGCGCAGCCAGCGCACCATCCGAAAGGGGCCGGTGCCGACGATATTACTCGTCGTGCCGAAGTCGCTCGCCGCGAGGTCCGCCGGTTGGGTGTTGACGAGGCTGTGCTGCGGCACGATGCCGAAGGCGGCGATATCGGTCAGGAAACTGGCCGTCGGCAACCGGAGTTTGAATCGCACGGTCCGGTCATTGACCGTCTTCACGCTCTCGACGACCGCATACGCGGTGTTGTAGCGCGGCGAGTTCGCGTCGCGGTTCAGATAGAGATTGTAGGAGTAGGTGACATCGTCCGCCGTCAGGTCCTGATTGTCGCTCCACTTGACACCCTTCCTCAGCGTGAAGGTATAGGCCAGGCCGTCATCCGAGCCGGTCCACGCCTCAGCGAGGTCGGGCGTCGCCGTGCCGTCTTTCGGGCTGATGGTGACGAGGCCGCTGAAAAAGAGTCGCGACAGCGACAGCGAGGTCGGATCGGCGATCAGGATCGGATTCAGCGTCCGTGCATCCGCCGAACCGACCTCGGTGATGCCCGTTGTCACCGGATCGGCGGGGTTCGCGGGCAGCGGTGAAGCGGGGCTTGGCGCCGCGCTCGTCGGGGCTTTCACACCCGGAATCTGCGTCACCACGCCCACGCTCGGCGCCACCCGCACCGCGGCAGTTGGCGACGCCCCCACGGGCGGCACGCTGGCATTCGGCACGCCGGGCGCTTTTGACCCGCCGCAGGCGGCAAGGAGAGCAATGAGCAATGAGCAATGAGCAATGAGGAACGCGGCGCGACCGAGTCTGTACCGGCACCTCGGCACATTCACTACGCTCTTTGCTATCGTCCACTCATTGCTCATTGCTTATTTGATCCGATCAATAAATTCCGCCGCGACGAACCCTTGATTGCCGCCGTGGCCGACCTTCACCCAAGTTCGCCCCTCGGCCTCCTGCGGTTCCTGGAGGACACTCAACTCCGTGCCCGCCGCGAGCGATTCGAGCGATTTCGCTTTCGTCGAGGGCGATTCGCGCAGGGCAAGCCCGTCCGCGCTGTCCTTCACCTTTGCCTTGACGCCGACGATCAACTGGCTACCGGTCGCGTTCGTGATCGTCGGCGCATTGGCTGGGAAGGTTACGGCGGTGGCGGCCGAGAGCGTCGGCGGCGGGGTGAGGCTGCGCGCGACGCTTGTCGGCGTCGGTGGCGCGGGCGTAATAATCACTTTGACGCCCGTCTCGCCCTGATCCTTTCCACAGGCCGCGAGCAGGAGCGGTACCGTCAGAAGCGAGACGACACCTCGGCGCGCCCAACGGGTGGCCGCGCGTCGCAACCATGCGGATGTTCCCACGCATCCCCTTCTTCCCATTTACCCCACACCGGAACACACGATGCCCTTCATGCCACTAGTGTAGCAAAGACCCTCGTTCTTGTGTACGGACATACCTAATCCCCCGTCCGCTGCGGGCCGCAGTATCGCACGTCCTCTGCATTATGTCTACTTAGAATAGGGAAAGAGAATCAGAACGCAGAGATCGCAGAGTGCGCAGAGTCCACAGAGAAAGAATCAATTTCCCCTCCACTGTGTCCTCTGCGATCTCTGCGCCCTCTGCGTTCGCGTCTCTCCCCGGTGTTTTGGCGGTTCATGTATTACTTCTTCTGCGTGTCCGCCAGGAACTGCTTCATGCCGCCGACGATGAAGCCGGCGAAACCACAGGCGATGTAGAGGAAGCCCATCTCAATCGCCTCGCGCGCCTGCGCGGCATCGCGCACGACAGTGCCGAGAATCTTGTCGCTCCCCTTGCTCTTCTCAACGACACGCCGCATCTGCTCCTGCACGGAAGGATGATCGAACTGGTTGGGCACGCCGAGTGCGTGGCTCATGTCGCCGCGCCCGACGAAAAGGACATCCAGCCCCTCGACTTCGCAGATTTCTTCGAGATTGTCCACGGCGCGCGGGTTCTCAATATGCGCGATGGTGAGCACTTCCCGGTTGAGGTGCTGCATCGCGTCGTACATGCTCATGCCGCTGAGGCCGTAGTCGCTGGCGCGCGGGGAGGCGCTGCCTCGCCAGCCGCGCGGCTGGTAGCGGCAGGCCTGCACAAACGCTTCGGCCTCGTCTTTGGTATTGATCTGCGGCACATGGAGGCCCTGCACGCCGAGGTCGAGGTAGCGCAGGATTAGTTGCGGATCGCGCACGGGGCAACGGGCGATAGCGGTCATGCTACGCGCCTCGGCGGCGAGCACCATCGGGTAGACGCCCTCGTAGTCAATGTAGCCGTGCTCGCAGTCAATAATACCGAAGTCCATCCCCGCGAACGCCGTCAATTCCATTGCCATCGGCGACGGCATCGGGATGAACGGCCCAATCACTGCCTCGCCCCGGAGCATCTTCGCCTTCGTCGTGTTCTCGCGCATCCGTTGTTTCCCTTCCCTGCTATTCATCGCGCACGGACGCCATCATACGTGCAGCAATGAGCAATGAGCAATGAAGGGGAGCAGGCGGCAGACGGCAGACAGCGAACGGTAATCCCCCTTGCTGCCCGCTGCCAACTACCCGCTGCTCGCTTTCGCGGCCCTTGACAGGACCCGACAGGCCGCGTAGGATGCACTTCGCCTCAGTGCCGAGGTAGCTCAGTCGGTAGAGCATACGACTGAAAATCGTAGTGTCGGCGGTTCGATTCCGCCCCTCGGCACCACC